>JAGWLO010000044.1 GCA_028872015.1 Burkholderiales bacterium
CATCCTGGGCAACGGGCGCATTGCCGGCATTGCCGGCATCGTGGCCAGCCCTTTGCGGGCGCTCGTCACGGGCGCGAGCCTGGTGCCCGAAGCGACGCGCCTGTGCTTCATCGCCGGCCTGCTGCTGGCGCCCTGGCTCTGGCGCGTGGTGGCCCCGCTGCCGGGCGGCCGGGTCGACGTGGGATGGGCGGGCGTGGTGGCTGCCGGGCTGCTGGTGGGCGTGGGCGTGCGCATGGGCAACGGCTGCACCAGCGGCCACGGGGTCTGCGGTCTCAGCCGCTTCTCGCTGCGCTCGCTGGTCAACGTGCTGGCCTTCATGGGTGCGGGCGTCGTCACCGTGTTCGTGCTGCGCCACGGGCTCTGAGGAGATCGTCATGAGCAACGTCTTCGCCCTGCTCAGCGGGCTGATCTTCGGCCTCGGCCTGATCGCCAGCGGCATGACCGACCCGGGCAAGGTCAAGGGCTTCCTCGACCTGTTCGGCGCCTGGGACCCGAGCCTGGGCCTGGTGATGGGTGGCGCCATCGCCGTGGCCGCCCTGGCCTTCGCGCGGGCCCGCCGGCGTGCGGTGTCGTGGACCGGCAGCCCCATGGAGATCCCCTCCAGCACCGTGATCGACGCCCGGCTCATCGCCGGCGGCGTGCTGTTCGGCATCGGCTGGGGCGTGGCGGGCTATTGCCCCGGGCCGGCGGTCGTGGCCGCCAGCGCCGGCTCGCCGGCGGCCGGGGTGTTCGTGGTCGCGATGCTCGTGGGCATGCACGTGCACGACCACTGGCTCGTCCGGCGGACCTAGCGGCCGCCCGCCCGCAGGCGCTGCGCCAGCGGCGCATGGCCGTGATTCAGCGGCCCGCAGCCCTCGCCGGTGCGCACCGCGGCGCCCGCGGCGATGGCCGCGCGCACGTAGTCGCGCGCGGCCGCCACGGCGTCGGCCAGCGCCAGCCCGAGGCCCAGGTGCGCCGCGATCGCCGCCGACAGCGTGCAGCCGGTGCCGTGCAGGTTGCGGCTGGCGATGCGCGGCGCCTGCCAGGCGCGCAGCCCCTGGTCGTCGGCCAGCAGGTCGGTCACGGTGCCGCCGGCCAGGTGGCCGCCCTTGAGCAGCACGGCGCGCGCGCCCAGCGCGCGCAGCGCCTGTGCCGCGGCCTCGAACTGCGCGGCCTCGGTGACCGGGTGCCCCAGCAGCAGCGCCGCCTCGTCGAGGTTGGGCGTCACCACCGTGGCCAGCGGGAACAGCTCGCGCACCAGCACCGCCACGGCGTCCGGCGCCATCAGGCGGTCGCCGCTGGTGGCCACCATCACCGGGTCCAGCACCACCGGCACCGGCCGCGCCAGCGCGCGCAGGCTGGCCGCGACCGCCTGCACGATGTCGGCCGACAGCAGCATGCCGACCTTGATCGCGTCCAGGCCGATGTCGCCCGCCACGGCCTCGACCTGCGCCGCCACCAGCGCCGGCGGCAGGCCCTGCACGGCGCTCACGCCGCGCGTGTTCTGCGCCGTCACCGCGGTGATCGCCGTCATGCCGTAGCAGCCGAGGGCGGCGAAGGTCTTGAGATCGGCCTGCACGCCCGCGCCGCCACCGCTGTCGGAGCCGGCGATGCTGAGCACGTGCACATAGCGCGGGGCCGTGGGCGGCCAGGATGGCGGGGTCGGGCGCAGGGAGTTCATGGGAGCCCATTCTGCGATGCGTCCCTCGGCCGGGGGTACCATCAGTGGGCTTGTCGGGGCGCCGCGGATGCAGATCCGCAGGCTGAGACCACCACCGGTGGAACCCGCTGAACCTGATCGGGGTCGTGCCCGCGTAGGAATCAAGTGCGACGGTTCTCCGGTCGATGCCTGGTGGGCACGGCGCGGCGCCCCGGCAAGCGCAGACTGCCCGACTTGCCCCGCTGCCCAGGAGACCGCATGGCCAAGACCTCGCTCAGCGTCGACACCGACGACCTGTCCCGCCGCATCACGCGCACGCCGTTTCCCGGCTCGCGCAAGATCTACCTCGAAGGCGCGCGGCCCGACATCCGCGTGCCCTTCCGCGAAGTGAGCCTGGGCGACACCGTCTCGCACGACAGCCGCGGCGAGGTGCGGCACGAGCCCAACCCGCCGCTGCGCCTGTACGACGCCAGCGGCCCCTACACCGACCCCGCGGCGGCGATCGACATCACGCGCGGCCTGCCGCCGCTGCGCGCGGCCTGGATCGCCGACCGCGCCGACACCGAGGCCCTGCCGGGCATCAGCAGCGCCTACGGCCGCCAGCGCCTGGGCGACCCGGCGCTGGCCGCGCTGCGCATGGCGCCGCCGCTGCAGGCCGCGCCGCCGCGGCGCGCCCGCGCGGGGGCCAACGTCTCGCAGATGCACTACGCCCGGCGCGGCCTGGTCACGCCCGAGATGCACTACATCGCCGTGCGCGAGAACCTCGTGCGCGCGCAGCTGCGCGAGCGCCTGGCCAGCGAGCGCCTGCCCAAGCCGGGCCACAGCTTCGGCGCCGCGCTGGTGGCCGACATCACGCCCGAGTTCGTGCGCGACGAGGTGGCGCGCGGCCGTGCCGTGATCCCGTGCAACGTCAACCACCCCGAGAGCGAGCCGATGGTCATCGGGCGCAACTTCCTGTGCAAGGTCAACGCCAACATCGGCAATTCGGCCGTCAGCTCGAGCATCGAGGAAGAGGTGGACAAGCTGGTGTGGGCCATCCGCTGGGGCGCCGACACGGTGATGGACCTGTCCACCGGCGAGAACATCCACGAGACGCGCGAATGGATCCTGCGCAACTCGCCGGTGCCCATCGGCACGGTGCCCATCTACCAGGCGCTGGAGAAGGTGCACGGCAAGGCCGAGGACCTGAGCTGGGAGATCTTCCGCGACACCCTCGTCGAGCAGGCCGAGCAGGGGGTGGACTACTTCACCATCCACGCCGGCGTGCGCCTGGCCTACGTGCCGCTGACGGCGGGGCGGCTCACCGGCATCGTCTCGCGCGGCGGCTCGATCATGGCCAAGTGGTGCCTGTCGCACCACCGCGAGAGCTTCCTGTACGAGCACTTCGAGGACATCTGCGAAATCATGAAGGCCTACGACGTGTGCTTCTCGCTCGGCGACGGCCTGCGGCCGGGCTCGATCGCGGACGCCAACGACGAGGCGCAGTTCGCCGAGCTGCACACGCTGGGCGAGTTGACGCAGACGGCCTGGAAGCACGACGTGCAGGTGATGATCGAAGGCCCGGGCCACGTGCCGCTGCAGCTGGTGAAGGAGAACGTGGACAAGCAGCTGCAGGCCTGCTTCGAGGCGCCGTTCTACACGCTGGGGCCGCTGATCACCGACATCTCGCCCGGCTACGACCACATCTCGTCGGCCATGGGCGCAGCCAACATCGGCTGGTACGGCACCGCCATGCTGTGCTACGTGACCCCGAAGGAGCACCTGGGCCTGCCCAACCGCGACGACGTCAAGCAGGGCCTGATCGCCTACAAGATCGCGGCCCACGCGGCCGACCTGGCCAAGGGCTTCCCGGGGGCACAGATGTGGGACAACGCGGTCTCCAAGGCGCGCTTCGAGTTTCGCTGGGAGGACCAGTTCCGCCTCGCCATCGACCCCGACACGGCGATGAAGTACCACGACGAGACGCTGCCCAAGGACAACGCCAAGGTGGCGCATTTCTGCTCCATGTGCGGACCCAAGTTCTGCTCGATGAAGATCTCGCAGGAGGTGCGCGAGTTCGCGCGCCTGAACCCGGCGCCGGCCGCGGCGCCGGTGATCGCCCTCCACCAGGCCATGGACGAGAAGGCGCGCGAGTTCCGCGAGCAGGGCAGCGAGATCTACCGCTGAGCGCCGTGGCCAGGCCGCCGGCCCGGGTGCTCGGCGCCGGCCTGATGGGCCGGCTGCTGGCCTGCGCCCTGGCCGAGCGCGGCCACGCGGTGCAGCTGTTCGAGGCCGGCGGCCCCGATGGTGCGGGCGCCGCCGCGCACGTGGCCGCGGCGATGCTGGCGCCGCTGGCCGAGTCGGCCGTCACCGAGCCGCCGGTGGTGCGCATGGGCCTGCATGCGCTGCAGCGCTGGCCGGCGCTGATCGCGGCGCTGCCGGCGCCGGTGTTCTTCCAGCGCCAGGGCACGCTGGTGCTGTGGCACCGCCAGGACGCGGCCGAGGCCGAGCGCTTCCGGCACCAGCTGCACCGCACCGCGCAGCAGCTGGCGGGGCAGCCGGGGCTGCCCGCGCTGCAGCCGCTGGACGGCGCCGGCGTCGAGGCGCTCGAGCCCGCGCTGCGCGGCCGCTTCGCGCAGGGCCTGTACCTGCCCGGCGAAGGCCAGCTCGACAACCGCGCGCTGCTGGCGGCGCTGGGCCGGCGGCTGCAGGACCTGGGCGTGGCGCTGCACTGGCACAGCCCGCGCACGCTGGCCGGCGTGCCGGGTGCTGCCCGGGCCAGCGAGGGCTGGTGTTTCGACTGCCGCGGCCTGGGCGCGCGGCCCGACTGGGCGGCGCTGCGCGCCGTGCGCGGCGAGGTGCTGCGCGTGCATGCGCCCGAGGTGACCCTGCAGCGCCCGGTGCGCCTGCTGCACCCGCGCTACCCGCTGTACATCGCCCCCAAGCCGGACGGGCTGTTCGTGATCGGCGCCACCGAGATCGAGTCCGACGACCGCAGCCCGGCCAGCGTGCGTTCCACCCTCGAGCTGCTCAGCGCCGCCTACGCCGTGCACCCCGGGTTCGCCGAGGCGCGCCTCCTCGAGCTGTCCACGCAGCTGCGCCCGACGCTGCCCGACAACCTGCCTGCGCTGCGCCGGCCCGCGCCGCGCTGCCTGCAGATCAACGGCCTGTACCGGCACGGCTTCCTCATCGCCCCGGCGCTGCTGGACGTGGTGCTCGAGCTCGTGGACGGCGGCCGCTCGCCCTTGGCCGCCGCCTTCGGGCTGCACGTCGACGCGCCGGCCGATTGAAGGCAGGAGCCCCCGCCCCATGCACGTGCTGATCAACCAGCAGCCGCACGAACTGCCCGAGGCCGCCACGCTGGCCGACGCCATCGCCGCGCTGCGGCCGCCACCCCCCTTTGCCGCCGCGGTGAACCGGCAGTTCGTGCCGCGCCCGGCCTACGCGCAGCGGCAGCTGCAGCCGGGCGACGAGGTCGAGATCATCGCCCCGGTGACCGGCGGCTGAGTCGCCCGCCCGCCCGCACACCCACCGGCCCTGGAAGGCTTCCCATGACGCCCGCGAACGACTCCCACCCCGACCCCGGCGCCGCGCTCGACGACCCGCTGTGCCTGTACGGCCAGACCTTCGGCAGCCGGCTGCTGCTGGGCACCGCGCGCTTCCCCTCGCCCGCGGTGCTGCAGGCCGCGGTGCAGCGGGCGCAGCCGGCGATGCTGACGGCCGCGCTGCGGCGCCAGGGCGCGGGCGGCGGGCAGGCCTTCTGGCAGCTGCTGCAGGCGCTGGCGCTGCCGGTGCTGCCCAACACCGCCGGCTGCCACGGCGTGCAGGAGGTGCTGACCACGGCGCAGATGGCGCGCGAGGTGTTCGACACGCCCTGGATCAAGCTCGAGCTGATCGGCGACGACTACACGCTGCAGCCGGACACGCTGAACCTGCCCGAAGCGGCGCGGCTGCTGGTGCGCGAAGGTTTCCGGGTGCTGCCCTACTGCACCGAAGACCTGGTGCTGTGCCAGCGCCTGCTGGACGTTGGCTGCCAGGCGCTGATGCCCTGGGCCGCGCCCATCGGCACCGGCAAGGGCCCCGTCAACCCCTATGCGCTACGCCAGCTGCGCGAGCGCGTGACGGTGCCGCTGATCGTGGACGCCGGCCTGGGCCTGCCCTCGCACGCCTGCCAGGTGATGGAATGGGGCTACGACGGCGTGCTGCTCAACACCGCCGTGGCGCTGGCGCAGGACCCGGTGGCGATGGCCGCCGCCTTCGCCGAGGCGGTGCGCGCCGGCCGTCGCGCCTGGCGCGCCGGCGCGATGCGCGAGCAGGCGCAGGCCCAGCCCAGCACGCCGGTGCTGGGCACGCCGTTCTGGCACCAGGCCTGAGGCGCGATGCCGGATGCACGAAGCTCGAATTGGCCTGCCCGCCCGGCGCACCACCCGCACCCTCGAGACTGCTGCTCTCACCATGGCCGACACCCCCACCGACCCCACCACCACCGACACCTGGGCCCGGGCCATCGTGCAGGCCCACGCCGACCGCCTGGGCCTGCCCGTGGCTGGGTCGGCCCCGCCGGCGCCGGGTGGCGACGACGGTGCCGACCCGGTGCTGCAGGCCGCGCTGCGGGCTGCGCATGCGCTGGGGTTCGTGGCGGCCGACGCGCTGTGCGTGGCCCGGGCCTGGGTGCGCCAGACCCGGCGCACGGGCGCGTTCGACGCCGCGGCCTGGCCCTGCGAGCCGGTCGACTTCGGCCTCGGCCCCCGGCCGCGCGATGGCGCCTTCGCGCCCTGCCCGCAGGCGCTGGGGCTGTACGCGGTGCTGCCCGACGCGGCCTGGGTGGGCCGGATGGCGCGCGCCGGCGTGCCCACGCTGCAGCTGCGCTTCAAGTCCGACGACGCCCGGGCCGTGCAGGCCCAGGTGCGCGCCGCAGTGGCCGCGGTGCAGGGCACCGGTGCGCGCCTGGTCGTCAACGACCATTGGCGTGCCGCCATCGACGCCGGCGCCTGGGGCGTGCACCTGGGCCAGGAAGACCTGGACCGCGTCGGCGCCGCGGCGCTGCCGGCGCTGCGCGCGGCCGGCCTGCGCCTGGGCCTGAGCACCCACGGCTACGCCGAGATGCTGCGCGCCGAGGCGCTGGGCCCGAGCTACATCGCGCTCGGCGCCGTGTTCCCCACCACGCTCAAGGCGATGCCGACGCCGCCGCAGGGACTGGGCCGGCTGGCGGTGTACGCGCGGCTGCTGCGCCACCGGCCGCTGGTGGCCATCGGCGGCATCGACGGCGCGCGCCTGGGCGCCGTGCTGGCCACCGGCGTGGGCTCGGCCGGCGTGGTGCGCGCGCTGGTCGCCGCGGCCGACCCCGAGGCCGCCGCGCGTGCGCTGCTGCGCGGCTTCGAAGACCGGGCCGCGGCGGCACCGGGGTAGCGCCGGCGTTGCGTGCCGGCCGCGTGCGCTCAGCGCCCGTGGCCGGCCAGCGCCGCGTCCAGCTGCGCGAAGTGCTCGGCCACCCGCGCCGGGTCGGCCTGCAGCAGGCGGTCGCCGATGGAGATCTCCGTCAGGCTCCAGCCCGGCACCTCGGCCGGCCGCACGCGGTCGAACAGCCAGGCACCGGCCTGCAGTGCCAGCGCGTCCCGGGCGGCCAGGGCGGCCTCGGCCGGGGCCTCGAAGTACAGGTGCAGCATGTTGGTCTGCGGCACGGCCGGGTTGACGCGCAGCCGCGCCAGCGGGGCCAGCTGCGCGGCCAGTGCCAGCGTGCGCCGGTACAGCGCCGGCATCAGCGCCAGGCGCTCGTCGAAGCGCATCGCCGCCGAGGCCACCAGCGGGCTCAGGTGGACCAGGGTGCCGCCCAGGCGCCGCCGCCAGCGCCGCGCCTGCGCGATGAAGTCGTCGCTGCCGGCCAGCACCGCGCCGGCCAGGCCGCCGATGCCCTTGTAGACCGAGACGTAGACCGAGTCGAAGCCGGCCGCGATCTCGGCATGCGGCCGGCCGTAGCAGGCCGCGCTTTCCCACAGCCGCGCGCCGTCCATGTGCAGCCGCACGCCGCGCGCGCGGGCGGCGGCCTTCAGGGCCTCCAGCTCGTCCCAGCTGGGCAGCTGCCCGCCGGCCTCGCGGATCGGCAGCTCGACGACGACGCAGGCCAGCGGCTGGCGGCAGGCCGCCAGGTCGCCGGCCAGCATCGGCCGCAGGCGATCCCCGATCGGCACGGCGTGCGCCTGCAGCAGCGCCGCGTAGGCCTCTTCCTCGTGCAGCAGCAGGTGCGAGGTGGGGTGCAGGCCGAAGCGCGGCAGCCGGGCGGCCTCGGTCCAGATGCGCACCGCGCTCAGCTGCGCCATCACGCCGCTGGGCATGAACACCGCGGCCGGCTGGCCGAGCAGGGCCGCGAGCTTGTGCTCGAAGCCTGCGACCAGCGCGCCGTCGCCGTAGACGTCGTGCTCCACGCCCTGGGCTTCGCACCAGTCGGCGAGTTGCCGGAAGTCCTGGGCGGCGCTGACGAAGCCGAAGCCGGGCACCACCAGCGTGCAGCGCAGGCGCAGCTGCTGGCGCTGCTCGGGGGTGAGTGGGGCGGCCATCAGGCGAGCACGATCTCGGTCTCGAACAGGTAGGCCGCCAGGGCCTGCGCCAGCGCCGGCTGTCGGGCCCGGGCCGCGGCCGGCAGCGTCACCCGCACGCGCAGGCCGCGGCGGCCGCCCTCGTGCACCTGCAGCTGCGCCTCGGGCAGGCCCAGGGGGCCGCGCAACTGCTGCTGCAGCAGCCGCACCGCCGCCTCGCAGCGCAGGGCCGGCTTGTAGATCTTGCCCACCGTGGTGAGCGGGATCGCATCGACGATGTGGATCTGCTTCGGCCATGCCGGGCGCTCGGCGATGGTCCGGCGGGCGTGGTCGTGCAGTTCGTCCTCGCTGGCCTGGGTGCCGGGGCGCAGCGCCACGAAGCACACCGGCAGCTCGCCGGCGTAGGCGTCGGGCATGCCCACCGCGGCGGCCAGCGCCACCGCCGGGTGGGTGGCCATCGCGTTCTCGATCATCAGCGGGTCGATGTTGTGGCCGCTGCGGATGATCAGGTCCTTGGCACGGCCGGCGATGTGGATGCGGCCGGCTTCGTCGGTGCTGCCCAGGTCGCCGGTGTTGAGCACGCCGTGCTCGATCACGCCGGCGTCGTGGGCCGGGTCGCGGTAGCCGGGCGAGACATGCGGGCCCTGCACCGTGATGACGCCGATCTCGCCCGGCGCGCATGGCACGCCCAGGCGGCCGTCGGCCTCGAGCCGGCGGATCTCGACCCGCGTGTAGGGCAGGGCCCAGCCGACCGAGCCGATGCCGCCGGGGCCGGCCACCGGGTCGATGGCGATCAGGCCCGAGGCCTCGGTCATGCCGTAGACCTCGTACAGGTTCTTGCCCGTGACCTGGCGGAAGCGCGCGCCCACCGCCGGCGGCAGCGACGCGGCGCCGCAGAAGCCGGCGCGCACGGCGCCGATGTCGGCATCGCCCGGTGGCACCTCGAGCACCGCGCCCACCGAGGTGGGCACCGCCCCCACGAGGGTGGCGCCGTGCTGCGCCGCCAGCCGCCAGTAGCCCTGCACCATGGCCGGGTTGCGCAGGCCGGCCGGCGACATCACCAGCAGCCCGGTGCCGGCCAGGAAGGGGCTGAGCGCGCAGAACACGGTGCCGCCCACATGAAACAGCGGCAGCGTGGCGGTCAGCGTGTCGCGGGGCCGCATGTCGCCCAGCACCGCGCCGCCCAGCGCCGCCACGAGCTGGCTGCGGTGCGTGTGCGCCACCAGCTTGGGCGTGCCGGTGGTGCCGCCGGTGTGGAAGTAGGCGCAGACGTCGCCATCGCGGCCGGGCGCCGCGAACACCAGCCGGTCGTCGGGCTGGGCCGCCAGCGCATCGTGGAAGTCGATCACGCCCGGCTCCGGCGGCGTGCCCGGCGCGGCCACGCGCAGCAGCGTCAGGCCGGGCACGCGTGCGCGCAGCGCCAGCGCCTTGGGCCAGATGTCCAGCGCCGGGTGCGGGCCCAGCGCCACCAGGATGCGCGCGCCGCTGGCCTGCAGCAGCGCCGCGATGGCCTCGGGCTGGAGCAGGAAGTTGATCGGCACCGCATACCCCGCGGCCTCGGCGCCCCACAGCGCGTAGTGCGTCTCCACCAGGCTGGGCAGCATGTAGGCCACGCCGGGGCGGACGCCGCCCAGGGCCGCGAACAGGTTGGCCGCGCGCCGCACGCCGGCCAGCAACTCGCCGAAGCTCACGCGCCGCGGCTGCTCGTCGGCCGCACCCGTCATCAGCATCGTGATCGCGGCGCGTTGCGGCCACTTTGAGGCGGCGCCGATGAAGACGTCGAGCACGCTGCGTTCGGGCAGACGCTGGTCGAGCGTCATCGCCGCCTCGAAGCGCGCGATGTCCTCGCGGCTGCGCACGGGTGATTCGGGCAGGTGGGCCATGACGGGCAACTCCGGCAGGATGCGGCGCCGCAGACGTTAATCGAGCGCAGCCGCGGCGGGTACGGCGGCCAACCCGCGGGCGCTTACAGTGGTCCCGGCGCGAGCCGTATCGCTGGGAGCCTCGCCTTGTCCCGGACCCTGCTGCCGACCCCAAGCTGCCCCCGCGCGACCAGTGCCGCGATGGCGGTGCTGCTGACGCTGCTGCCCCTGGTGGCCCTGCTGCTGCAGCGCGGCCCGCCGCGCGCGGTGGAGGCCGCCGGGCGGCTGTTGTACCTGGTGATCCTGCCGCCTGCAGCCCGCCCCGCGCCGGCGTCGGTGCCGGTGTCGTTGCCGGTACCCGCGCCCGTGCCGGCACCGCCCCGCGGGCGCCGGGCCGCGCCGGCGCTGCCCGCGCTCGTCACCGGCGTGATCACCGCGACCCCGCTGGCCGACACCCTGCACGCCGAAACCCCGCTCAGCCCGGCCGCCGAGCCCGCCGCGTCGGCTGCCAGCGCGCCGCTGCGGCTGGACGCGCGGGTGCTGCGCGCGGCCAACCAGGCCGGCAAGGGCCCGGCGCGCCGGATGGCCGAGCGCAGTGGCGCCTACTTCGGTGATGCGCCGGCTACGCAGGCCGAGCGCCTGGCCCGCGGCGTGGCCGAAACCGCCAAGCCCGACTGCCTGCAGCCCGGCGGCTCGCTGCTGTCGGTCTTCGTCGTCGCCTACCGGCTGGCACGCGACAAATGCAAGTAGCCACCCGCGTTCCGCTGGCATTGACGGTGCTGCGGGCCCTGCTCGGCCCGGTGGTGCTGCTGCAGGCCTGCGCCGGGTCGGCGCCCGGGCTCTTCGGCGCGTGCCTGATCGCGGCCTTCCTGTCCGATGTCTTCGACGGCATCGTCGCGCGCCGCCTGGGCATCGCCACCGCCGGCCTGCGCCGGCTGGACAGCCTCGCCGACACGGTCTTCTACGTGGCCGCCACCGCCGCCGTGTGGCGGCTGCACCCCGAGGTGATCCGCCACCACGCCGGCGCGCTGCTCGTGCTGCTGGCCCTGGAGCTGGCGCGCTATGCCTTCGACCTGCGCAAGTTCGGGCGTGAGGCGGCGTACCACATGGTGTCGTCCAAGGCCTGGGGCATCGCCCTGTTCGCCGGCTTCTACTCGGTGCTGGTGTTCGGGCAGGACGGCGTGGCTGTCGGCCTGGCCATCGGCCTGGGCATCGTCGCCGATCTCGAGGGCCTGGCGATCTCGGCCGTGCTGCCGAGCTGGCGCGCCGACGTGCCCAGCATCGTGCATGCGCTGCGCATCCGCGCCGCGGGCTGAGGCTACGATCCCGGCATGCCCGCACGGATGGTCACGCACACCCTGGACGACGGCCGCGCCGTCGATGTCTTCCTGGGCGGCGACGCCGCCGGCCTGCCGCTGGTGATGCACCACGGCACGCCGTCCGACGCCACCACCTTCGCCGACTGGGATGCGGCCTGCGCCGCGCGCGGCCTGCGCCTGATCTGCGCCAGCCGGCCGGGCTACGCGAGTTCGACGCGCCGGCCGGGCCGCGATGTCGCCCAGGCCGCGCGCGACACCGCGGCCCTGCTGGATCGACTGGGGCAAGGCCGGTTCGTCACCGCCGGCTGGTCGGGCGGCGGGCCGCATGCACTGGCCTGCGCGGCGCTGCTGCCGGATCGCTGCGCCGCGGCGGCGACGCTGGCCGGCGTCGGCCCGTACGGCGTGGCCGATCTCGACTTCCTGGCCGGCATGGGCCCCGAGAACGTGGCCGAGTTCGGTGCCGCCCTCGCCGGCGAGAGCGCGCTGCGGCCCTGGATGCAGGCCCATGGCGAAGCCTTTCGCCACGTCACCGGCGAGGCCCTGGCGGCGGCCTTCGGCGGCCTGGTGCCGGCGATCGACCGCGAGGTGCTGACCGGCGGCTATGCCGAGCAGATGGCGGCCGAGCTGCGGCGCGCGCTGGCCGCGGGCTTCGACGGCTGGATCGACGACGACCTGGCCTTCACGCGGCCCTGGGGCTTCGAGCTCGGTGCCATCGCCTGCCCCGTGACGGTGTGGCAGGGCGAGCTCGACCTGATGGTGCCGTTCGCGCATGGCCGCTGGCTCGCGCGGCGGGTGCCCGGTGCGCGTGCGGCGATGGTGCCGGGCCATGGCCACCTGTCGCTGGTGACGCGCTACCGCGACGAGATCCTCGACCAGCTGCTGAGCGCGGCCCGGCCCTGAGGCCCGGCCGGTGGGGCCCATGATCCCGCACGGGCAGCAACTGCGAGCCGATCTGCGTCAACGGCTGCGCGCTTTCGACGTGCAGAGCCTGCCCGCCGAAGGCCGCCATCGCGCCGCGGTGGCGGTGGCCGTCACCGAGGCCGGTCTCGGCCCCGAGCTGCCGGGCCTGCCGCAGCACGCCGCCTGGCGCAGCGCGCCGGCCCTGCTGCTGACGCGCCGCGCCGCCGGCCTGCGCCGCCACGCCGGGCAATGGGCGCTGCCGGGCGGCCGCATCGACGAGGGCGAGACGCCCGAGCAGGCGGCGCTGCGCGAGCTGGTCGAGGAGGTGGGCCTGCAGCTCGATCCCCCGGCCGTGCTCGGCCGGCTCGACGACTACGCCACCCGCTCGGGCTACCTGATCACGCCCGTCGTCGTGTGGGCCGGCGCGGCGCGCACCTTGACACCCAATCCGGCCGAGGTCGCGAGCATCCACCGCATCCCGGCCGACCAGCTGCTGCGCGACGACGCGCCGCTGCTCGAGGCCGTGCCCGGTGCCGACCACCCGGTGCTGCGCATGCCGGTGGGCGAAGGCTGGATCGCAGCGCCCACCGCGGTCTTCCTGTACCAGTTCCGCGAGCTCTGCCTGCTCGGCCGGCCGACGCGGGCGGCGCATTTCGACCAGCCCCGTTTCGCCTGGCGCTGAGCCGGGCGCCGAGGCGTGGCGCGCGTCGCACCTACCAGGGCAGGCGCTGGCCGTCGTGGGCGACGAACGCGCCCGTGTCGTCGGGCTGCAGCGCGTCGAGCGCGGCCAGCATCCCGGCCGCGGCCAGCGCCGGCTCACGGCCGATCTCGTCGCCGCGGAACGGCCGCGACAGCGCCGAGCGCACGGTGCCCGGGTGCAGCGCGGCGAGCACCGCGCCCGGGTGCGTGCGGCGCAGCTCGATCGCCGCCGTCTTCAGCAGCATGTTCAGCGCCGCCTTCGAGGCCCGGTAGCCGTACCAGCCGCCGAGCCGGTTGTCCCCGAGGCTGCCCACCTTGGCCGACAGCACCGCGAGCAGGCTGCGCCGGCGGTCGAGCCGGGGCGCGAAGTGGCGCAGCACCAGCGCCGGCCCGATGGCGTTGATGCGGAACAGTGTTTCGAGCGCGGCGCCGTCGAGCTCGGCCAGGCGCTTCTCGGGCGCCACGCCCGGGCCGTGCAGCAGGCCGGTCGCGACCAGGATCAGGTGCCAGGGCGGGGCGTCGCGCAGCGCCTCGGCCGCTGCGGCGATGCTGGGCTCGCTCGCGATGTCCAGCGCCGGCACCGAGCCGCGGTGCAGGGCCTGCACCGCGCCGCAGCGCGGGTCGGCCTGCAGCTGGTCGACGCAGGCGCCGCCGATCGCGCCACCGGCGCCGATGACCAGCGCGCGGTAGCCTGCGGGCAGCGAGTGCATCGAGGTCATCGGCGCGCCGCGTTCAGACCCAGCCCTGGCGCCAGACCGCGCTGTCGCGCAGCGCGCGCCAGGCCAGGCGCCGGCTGCGGCCCGAGTGCACGGCCTCGATCTCGACCCACTCGACCGGGCCGCCAGGCCGTTCGGGCTCGACCACGGCGGTGACGATGAAGTGCTTCTCGCGCGCCACCGGCTGCACCGCGGTCCACTTGCCGTGCAGCAGCTTCTTCGGGTGCAGCGGGTTCATCGCTAGCGCGTCAGCAGGCGCCGGGCAGCGTAGCTGCCGACGTCGACCACGCCCACCAGCGCGATCATCGCCAGCAGAACGGTGGCGGTCTTGGCCATGTGGAACAGGCCCAGGTGGAAGGCCAGCAGCTGCCCGAGCCCGCCGGCCCCGACCACGCCCAGCACGGCGGCGGCGCGGATGTTGTTCTCCCAGCGGTACAGCGTGTAGCTGAGCAGCTGCGGCAGCACCTGCGGCAGCGTCGCATACAGGAACACGGCGGTGCGGCCCACCCCCTGCGCGCGCAGCGCTGCGGCCGGGCCGGGCGGCGCGTTCTCGACGGCTTCCGCGAACAGCCGCCCGAGCACGCCCGTCGTGTGCACGGCCAGGGCCAGCGTGCCGGCGAACGGGCCCAGGCCGGCGGCGATCAGCAGCAGGCTGGCCCAGACCAGCTCGGGCACCGCCCGCAGCGCATTGAGCAGCAGCCGCGTCGGGCCGCGCAGCCAGCCCGGGCCGGCCGCGTCGCGGCGGCTCGCCGGCAGGGCCAGCAGCAGGCCGCCCGCCGCCGCGAGCAGGGTGCCCAGCAGCGACATCGCCAGCGTCTCCCAGGTCCCGGCCAGCACCTGGCGGACGAAGCCCGGCTGCAGGTCGGGCGGGAAGAACTCGCCCAGGAAGCGCGCCATGCCGCGCGCCGCCTCGACCGAGGCGAACTGGGCCCACTGCAGGTCCAGCGACCAGAAGCTCGCGACCACCAGCGCCAGCAGGCCGACGACGAACCAGCAGGCCTTGCAGCGCGCGTCGAAGATCGGCGGCGGCAGCTTGTACGGCGGGTTGGCGGCGCGGCGGGGCATCCGGGGTCCCTTACGCCAGCGCCTGGCGCAGCCAGGCGCTGGTGCGGTCGGCCAGCGCGACCAGGCCGAGGAACACGAGCAGCATCGTCAGCACCTCGCCGCCGGCGAACATCTTCATCGAGCTGTCCAGCTCCTGGCCCAGGCCGCCGGCGCCGACGAAGCCCAGCACCACCGACGAGCGGATCGCGCATTCCCAGCGGTAGACGGTGTACGAGACCAGCTCGCCCGCGTTCTGCGGCAGCAGGCCGTAGGCGAAGGCCTGCAGGCGGCCGGCGCCGTTGCGCAGCAGGGCCTCGGTGGCGTGGGTCTCGCCGCTTTCCAGGATCTCGCCGTAGACCTTGCCGAGCATGCCGCCGTAGGTGAGCGCGATCGCGAGCACGCCGGCGGTCGGCCCGAGGCCGACCACGCGCACGAAGACCAGGGCCCAGACTAGCTCGGGCACGCTGCGCAGCACGATCAGCAGGCCGCGCAGCGCCTGGCGCAGCCAGAACGGACCGGCTGCCATGCGCCCGCGCAGCGCCGAGACCGACAGCACCCGCGTCGAGGCCAGCGTCAGCGGCAGCGCCAGGCCGAGCGCCAGCGTGATGCCGGCGGTGGCGATGGCCACCGTGCGCCAGGTCTGGCGCGCGACCAGGGCGAGGAAGTCGGCCGAGGTCGCGGGCGGCACGAAGCTGCGCAGGAAGCGGCCGGTGACCTCGAGGCTGCGGGCGTCGAACAGCGTCCAGGGCCTGAACTCGGTGGCCTGCACCAGCGGCCAGAGCAGCAGGCAGAAGGCCAGGGTCCAGAAGACGCGCCCGGCCCAGGCCGGGTCGCGCCGCACCGGCGGCGCGGCGATGCGCAGGGGCCCGCCGCCGCTCATCGCGCCTGCGCCGCGTTCACCGGCAGTGCATCGCCACCGGACGCGGGGCGGCGAGCGCAGCCGCATCCGCCTCCGCGGCGGCATCCGCGCCGGGTGCCGCGCCGTCCAGCTCGGCCTCATGCTGGGCGTAGAGCCGCTCGAGCCGCTCGCGCGTGACCTCGGCCGCCGGCAGGTCGAAGGCCAGCCGGCCGTCGCGCAGGCCGACGATGCGCGGGAAATGCGCCAGCGCGGCGTCGACCTGGTGCAGCGTCGTGATCAGGGTCGCGCCGCGTTCGCGCGCGGCGTCGACCAGCGTCGTCAGCGCCTGCCGGGCGCGCGTCGGATCGAGCGCCGACAGCGGCTCGTCGACCAGCCACAGCCGCGCCGGCGCCACCAGCGCCCGCGCCAGGCCGATGCGCTGGCGTTCGCCGCCGGACAGCCGGTCGACGCGCTCGAACAGCTTGGCCTCGAGGTCGAACCGGGCCAGCGCCTCGTGCGCGGCTTCGATGTCGCTGGGGTAGAAGAGCGAGCGCAGGCTGGCGAAGAGGCCCATCGCCGGCAGCCGGCCGGCGAGCACCGAGGTCACCACGCGCTGCCGCGGCGGCAGCGGCGGCACCTGCGGCGCCAGGAACAGGCGGCCGCGCAGCCGCTGCAGTGCGCGTGTCGACAGCGCCCAGGGGTCCTGGTCGTCGAGCTGCAGTGCCCCGGCCGAGGGCGGCAGCGCACAGGCCAGCAGCTGCAGCAGCGTCGTCTTGCCGGCGCCGGAGGGCCCGATCACCGCCAGATGCTCGCCCGCAGCCACCGCCAGATCGAGCGACTGCAGCGCTGGCGCGGCACCGGTGCGCGCCGCCGGGTGGCGCGCCGCGGCGCCGCGCAGCGCCAGCCTCATGCGGGCCGGCCGGCGGTCGGCGCGGCGATCACAGCAGGCCCGCGTTGCGGGCCGCGGCCTCGATGCCCTGGTAGTTCTCGGGCTTGGTCGGCACGAAGCGCGTCGCGCGCTGCAGGTCCAGGATCTCCTTGTCGGCCGGCTTGGCGGGGTTCAGCGAGAGCAGCGCGTGCGTGACCTTCTCGCGCAGCGCGGCCGGCATGTCGGCGTGCACGCTCCAGTTGTAGTCGTAGAAGGGCGGGCTGGTGTAGATCACGCGGACCTGCTTCGGATCGACGCGCTTGTCGTCGACGAACTTGTCCCAGACCGAGATGCTGACCGCGCCGGCCTGCACCTTGCCCGCCGCGACCGCGGCGATGGTGGCGTCGTGGGCGCCGCTGTAGGCAACGCGGTGGAAGTCCTTGTCGGGGTCGATCCCGGCCTGCAGCAGGAAGCTGCGCGGCATCAGGTGGCCCGAGGTCGAGCTCTGGGCGCCGAAGCTGAAGTCCTTGCCCTTGAGGTCGGACAACTGCTTGATCGCCGGGTCGCCCGTGATGAACACGGCGCGGAAATGCTGGTCTTCCTCGCGCTGCGCGATCGGGATGATCTTGCCGCCGCTGCGCACCTGGGCCTGGATGAAGGTGAAGCCGCCGAACCAGGCCAGGTCGACCTTGCGGTTGACCAGTGCCTCGACCGCCGCGGCGTAGTCGGTCACGGGCGTGAACTCGACCTTCATGCCGAGCTGGGCCTCGAGGTACTTCACCAGCGGCGCGGCCTTGCGCGCGAGCTCGGTGGGCGCCTCGTCGGGGATCGCGGTGATGCGGAAAACGGCCTGGGCGAAGGCCGAGCCGCCGGCGGCGAGCAGGGCGGTGAACAGCAGGGCTCGGGCGAGGCGGAGTCGGATCTGGGGCGTCATGGGCGGTCCTGCGCAGCGGCTGTACAACGAAGCGCCGCACTCTAGCGCCAACGCCCGACCCTTGCCCGCGGGCGGTGCGGTGGCTTACGGCCGGCAGCTGCGAAACCCGGCCGGCACGTCGTTGCGGTCGGGCGCGAAGAAATTGCGGTAGCGCGGATGGTGCATCCGCGGCTGGGTCATGAACGAGGCGCCGCGCAGCACGCGCCGGCTGCCGAACCAGGGGGCCGAGTAGTCGCGGTAGGGGTGGGGCGCGAAGCCGGGGTAGGGCGCGAAGGCGCTGGCGGTCCACTCCCAGACGGCGCCCCAGGCAAAGGCGCCGGGATGCTGGACCGCGGCGCGCTCCCACTCGGCCTCGGTGGGCAGGCGGCGGCCGGCCCAGCGGCACCAGGCTTCGGCCTCGAAGGCGCTCAGGTGGCAGGCCGGCAGGGCCGGGTCCAGCGGCGACCAGCGGCCGTGGCGCTGCAGCTGCCAGGCGGGGCCGAGCCGGCGCGTGTAGCGCGGGCTGCTCGCCTGCGTGGCCGCGAGCCAGGCCGCGCCGGCCTCGCTCCACCAGGCCGGCTCGCGGTAGCCGCCGGCCTCGACGAAGGGCAGGTATTCGCCCCAGCAGAGCACGCGGCGGTCGATCTCGGTCGCCGGCACGGCGACGACGGCGCCCTCGCGCTCGTTGTCGAAGGCGAAGCCGGCCTCTTGGTGCCCGAGCCGCCACGCGCCGGCTTCGAGCGCGAGGGCGGCGCGGACTTCGCCCAGCGGCCTGGGCTGCCAGCGCGGGTCGGCGATCGCCAGGCCCAGGCTCTGCGCCATGTACAGCGCAGCCTCGTGGTGCATGTCCTCGTGCAGCAGCGCGAGGCGGAAGAAGTACAGCGCGCGGTCGTCGTCGTCCGCCTCGCCCAGCAGGGCCAGCGTCTGCGCCAGCTGCCGGGCAAGATCCTCGTGCGTGGCCGCGGCATCGGGCAGCGGCAGCTGCCAGCGCGTGGCGTGCGGCACCCGGCTGGAGTCGTACAGCGCGTCGGCGTCGGGCCGCAGGCCCGGCGGCCGCGGCACGTCGGGGTCGGCCGCCGCGCCGAGCCCGCGCTGCGGGTTGCGCGCGAGCCAGAACTCCTGGAACCAGCCGATGTGCCCCAGCTCCCAGAGCGGCGGATTCAGCGCCTCGCGCTGCGGCACGCGGGATTCGGCCCGCTGGCGCGCGCAGGCGGCGAAGGTGGCCAGGGTGTCGTCGCGGCTGGCGCGCAGTGCCGCGGCCAGCGCGCTGGCGCCGGCGGTGCGGATGGTGGGGCCAGGGCGGGTGTCGGGCAGCAACGGCGTTAACCTCGTGGCGTGCATCGCATCGTGATCGTGACACCGGCGCTGGCCGACGCCAACAACGGCAACTGGCAGACGGCGCACCGCTGGGCCCGGATGCTGGCACGGAACCATCGCGTGCGCCTGGCGGCCGCCTGGCCGGGCGGCGCCGGCGCCGGCGACGACGCGGGTGCCGACGACACGCTGATGATCGCGCTGCACGCGCGGCGCTCGGCGGCGTCGGTGGCGCAGTGGCGGGCGCTGCGCCCGCGCGCGCCGCTGGTGGTGGCGCTGACCGGCACCGACCTGTACCGCGACATCGCGCACGACCCGGCGGCGCAGGCCTCGCTGCAGGCTGCCGACCGGCTGGTGGTGCTGAACGAGCTGGGCGCGCAGGGCGTGCCGGCCGCGCTGCGGCCCAAGGTGCGGGTGGTGCTGCAGTCCTGCGCCGCGCGCCGGGCGCCGGTGAAGACCGCGCGGCACCTGCGGGTGCTGATGGTGGGCCACCTGCGCGACGAGAAGTCGCCCCGCACCTACTTCGAGGCCGCGCGCCGGCTGGTGCACCGCGGCGACATCCGGCTCGACCACGTGGGCGCCGCGCTCGACCCGGCCCTGGGGGCCGAGGCCACCGCGCTGATGGCCGCCTGCCCGCGCTACCGTTGGCTGGGCGGCCTGCCGCACGGCGCCACCCGGCGCCGTATCCAGGCCGCGCACCTGCTGGTGCACCCGAGCCGGATGGAAGGCGGGGCGCACGTGGTGATCGAGGCGCTGCGCAGCGGCACGCCGGTGCTGGCCTCGCGCATCGACGGCAACGTGGGCCTGCTGGGCGCGGACCATGGCGGCTATTTCCCGGTGGGCGATGCGGGGGCGCTGGCGGCCCTGCTGCAGCGCGCGCGCGACGAGCCGGCTATGCTCGCCGCGCTGGCCGAACAGGGGCGCGCCCGCGCCGGGCTTTTCGAGCCCCGGCACGAGCACGCGGCCCTGCTGGCGCTGGTGGCCGGGCTGCCGGCGCTGCGCGCCGACGCCACCGACGCCAAAAACAATCCCCGGACCCGTCCATGAACGCACCCGACAAGCCCGCCGAACCCCGCCTCACCTCGCTCTCGCACGGCGGAGGCTGCGGCTGCAAGATCGCGCCCGGCGTGCTGTCCGAGATCCTGAAGGGCACGGCCGCGATGCCGATCCCGAAGGAGCTGCTCGTCGGCATCGAGACCGCCGACGACGCCGCCGTCTACCAGCTCAACGACGAACAGGCGTTGATCGCGACGACCGACTTCTTCATGCCCATCGTCGACGACCCGCACGACTTCGGCCGCATCGCCGCCACCAATGCGATCAGCGACGTCTACGCCATGGGCGGGCGGCCGATCCTGGCGCTGGCGCTGGTGGGCATGCCGATCAACGTGCTGTCCACCGCCACCATCGGCCGCATCCTCGAAGGCGGCGCCTCGGTGTGTCGCACCGCGGGCATCCCGATCGCCGGCGGCCACACCATCGATTCGGTCGAGGCCATCTACGGCCTGGTCGCGCTCGGCCTGGTGCACCCCCGGCACGTCAAGCGCAACGCCGATGCGCGGCCCGGCGATGTGCTGGTGCTGGGCAAGCCGCTGGGCGTGGGCGTCATGTCGGCGGCGCTGAAGCAGGGCGCGCTGGGCGCCGACGGCTACGCCCGGATGATCGCCACGACGACGAAGCTCAACACCCCGGGCCCCGACCTGGCGGCACTGCCGGGCGTGCATGCGCTGACCGACGTCACCGGCTTCGGGCTGGCCGGCCATGCGCTGGAGATGGCGCGCGGCGCGCGCTGCGACGTGCGGCTCGACTGGGCTGCCGTGCCGCAGCTGCCCGGCGTGCGCGCCCTGGCGGCGCAGGGCTACTTCACCGGTGCCTCGGGTCGCAACTGGGCCGGCTATGGCGCCGACGTGGTGCTGCCTCAGGGGTTCGCCGTCGAGGACCGGGCGCTGCTGACCGACCCGCAGACCAGCGGCGGCCTGCTGGTGTCGTGCACGCCGTCGGCGCTGGACGCGGTGCTGGCGGTGTTCGGCCGCCATGGCTTTGCCGACGCGGCCGTGGTCGGCTCGATCGCCGCCGCCGCCGGCACGCCGCGGCTGGAGGTGCGCTGAGCGCCGGTCGCCTGGCGGCCGGCCGGCGTTCAGGCCAGCGGCTCGAGCTGCTGCAGCAGCGTGGGCACGAGCTCGCTCACGGTGGGGTGGATGTGCATCGCGCGTGAGATCACGGTGTAGGGCGCGCCGGCGGCCATCACGTCCAGCAGCGAGTGCACGACCTCGTCGCCGTTGAGGCCCAGGATGGCCGCGCCCAGCAGATGCTGGCTCTGGCCGTCCACCAGCACCTTCATGAAGCCCTGCGTCTCGCCGGCCTCGCGTGCCCGGCCCACGCGCCGCATCGGCATCTTGGCGCGCAGCACCTTGCGGCCGCGGGCCACCAGCGCGCGGGCTTCGGCCTCGTTGAGGCCCACGCGGCCGAGCGCGGGGTCGATGAACAGCGCGTAGCAGGGGATGCGGTCGCTGATGCGGCGCGGGTCGTCGTCGAACAGGTTGGCGACCACGATCTCATGGTCGTTCCAGGCCGTGTGCGTGAAGGCGCCGCGGCCGTTGCAGTCGCCCACCGCCCACACGCCCTCGGCGCTGGTGCGGCACTGGTCGTCGACCTCGATGTAGCCGCGCGCGTCGGTGCGGATGCCGGCCTGCTCGAGCCCCAGGCCGTCGGTGTTGGGGCGCCGGCCCACGGCCAGCAGCACGTGGCTGGCGACGATGGGCGGCGCGCCGGCGGCGCAGGCCGCGCCGACGGTGATGCCGCCGCCGGTGTCGGCGCCTGCGGGCGCCAGCGACAGGCACTCGGCGCCGAGCTCGAAGCGCACGCCCTCGGCCTGCAGGATGTCGCGGATGGCGCCGGAGACGTCGGCGTCCTCGCGCGGCAGCAGCTGGGCCGCGCGCTCGACCACCGTCACCGCGGCGCCGAAGCGCCGCATCATCTGCGCGAACTCGA
This sequence comes from Burkholderiales bacterium, assembly GCA_028872015.1. GTDB lineage: Bacteria > Pseudomonadota > Gammaproteobacteria > Burkholderiales > Burkholderiaceae_C > Rubrivivax. The sequence continues at coordinate 21,616 of JAGWLO010000044.1, forward strand.
GCCCGATGTAGCTGCCGCCGACGATCACCAGGTGCTCGGGCACGCTGGCCAGCTCCAGCACCGACACGTTGTCCAGCGTCGGCACGCTGTCGATGCCCGGCAGCGCGGGGCGCACCGAACGGCCGCCGACGTTCAGAAAGATGCGCGGCGCGGTGAGCTGCCGGCCGCCGACCTCGAGCGTGCCCGCGGCCACGAAGCGGGCGTCGCCGACGATCACCTCGGTGTGCGCCAGGCCGCGCAGCCAGGCCTCCACCGCCTGGCGCGACTGCATCACGATGCCGTCCTTGCGCGCCTTCACGCGCGCCATCTCGACGCGGATGTCGCCGGCATCGAAGCCGAACTCGGCGCCGCGCTGCGCCAGCCGGATGGCGCGCGCGCTGGCCACCAGCGTCTTGGTCGGCACGCAGCCCACGTTGACGCAGGTGCCGCCGAACAGGTGGCGCTCGATCACGGCCGTGCGCAGGCCTTCTTGGCTGCAGCGCGCGGCCAGCGCCGGGCCGGCCTGGCCGGCACCGACCACGATGGCGTCGAATTTCTCGATGGGCATGTCGGGCTCCGGTGCGGCGTGTGCCGCCGACGTGGCGGGACGCCCATCATGCCCGCGCGGCGCGGTCAGACGAAGTCCTCCCAGGGCCGCGACAGCCGCACCGCACCGTTGATCATGCCGACCATCGAGTAGGTCTGCGGGAAATTGCCCCAGGCCTCGCCGCTGGCCGGGGCGGTGTCCTCCGACATCAGCCCGACGTGGTTGCGGCAGGCCAGCATGCGCTCGAAGATCTCGCGCGCCTGCTCGGCGCGGCCCATCCGCGCCAGCGCGTCGATGCGCCAGAACGAGCAGACGTTGAAGGCCGTCTCGGGCCGGCCGAAATCGTCGGCCGCCTCGTAGCGGCGCATGAACGGGCCGTCGCAGAGGTGCGTCTCCAGCGCTGCCACGGTGCGCTCGAAGCGGGGGTCGTGGACGTCGATGAAGCCCACCTCGGCCATCAGCAGCACGCCGGCGTCGAGGTCTTCGCCGCCGAAGCTCTCGACGAAGGCCTGGCGCCTGTCGTTCCAGGCCGCATCCAGGATCTTCTGGCGGATCTCGGCGGCGCGCTGCGCCCAGTGGCCGGCGCGCGGCGGGAGGCCCAGCGCCGCGGCCACCTTGGCCAGGCGGTCGCAGGCGGCCCAGCACATCAGCGCCGACGAGGTGTGCACGCGGGCTCGGGTTCGCAGCTCCCACATGCCGGCGTCGGGCTGGTCGTGCAGTCGCCACGCCTGCTCGCCCACGCCCTCGAGCAGCTCGAAGGCCTCGATGCCGGCGCGCCGGAACAGGCGCTGGTCGTGGAAGGCCTGGGCGGCGCCGAGCACGACGTTGCCGTAGACGTCGTGCTGGTCGTGCTCGTAAGCCTGGTTGCCCACGCGCACCGGACCCATGCCGCGGTAGCCGGCGGGGCGATCCAGCGTGCGCTCGGTGAGCTCGCCCTCGAGCCCGATGCCGTACAGCGGCTGGATGCGGCCGCCGCCGCTGCGCCGCACCACGTTCTGCAGCCATTGCAGGTAGGTCTCCATCGTGCCCACCTCGGCCAGGCTGTTGAGCGCGCGCACCACGAAGAAGGCGTCGCGCAGCCAGCAGTAGCGGTAGTCCCAGTTGCGTCCGCTGGCCGGGGCCTCGGGCACGCTGGTCGTCATCGCCGCGACGATGGCGCCAGTCTCCTCGAACTGGCACAGCTTGAGCGTGATGGCCGAGCGGATCACGGCGTCCTGCCACTCGAAAGGCACGGCCAGCCGGCGCGACCAGCTGCGCCAGTGTTGCACCGTCTGCTCCTCGAAGGCGCGCGCCGTGTCCTCGATGCCGCCGGCCAGCGTCTCGTCCGGGCCCAGCAGCAGGCTCAGCGGCCCTTCCAGGGTGAACCAGGTGCCGGCCGTCAGGTAGGTGAGCGGGGCGTTGGTGTTCAAGCGCAGCGTCTGCTCGGGCAGCTCGAAGCGCAGGTGGTTGCTGCCGCGCGTGAGCACCGGCGCGGCGCAGCCCCAGTCGCCGCGCGGGTGCACCGTCAGCCGCACCCGCGGACGGCCCGAGACGGGGCGCAGCCGCCGCACCAGCTGCGCGGGCCGGAAGATGCGGTCGTGGTGGCGGAAGCGGGGTGCGAAGTCGGTGACCTCGACGGCGCCCCCGGCGGCGTCGAACAGCCGCGTGCGCAGCACCGCGGTGCCGGGTTCGTAGGCCTGCTCGGTGCGCACCAGGCCTTCGAGCTCGACCGCCATCGAGGCCTCCAGCGCCGCGTCCTGCGGACCGCACAGCAGGGCCTGGAAGGCGGGTGTACTGTCCAGGCGCGGAGCGCTGAACCAGACCACGCGGGCCTGCAGATCGATCAGCGCGGCGACCGCGCAGTTGCCGATCGCGGCCAGGGCCAGGCTGCGTTGCGCGGGGTCGGGGTTCATCGGGTCGGCAGGCATGGGATCGGGGGTGACGTATATTTGCACAAATTGAAGTGATGTCGCGCCCGGCACGACCCGATCGCCGGCTCGCCGGGCCGCGCACCTGGCGCGCTGCGGCTGCCGCACCGATCCGCCCCTGACATGACCACGATCCGACTCCAGCTCCGCTTCATCGTGCCGCTGGTGCTGACCCTGGTGGCCGCGGCGTACCTGGCGCTGCCGGTGATGGACCGGCTGACGCTGCGCTGGTTCTCGCGCGACCTGCAGATGCGCGCCACCCTGGTGGCCAACACGCTGTCGGACTCGATCGCCGACGCCGTCGCCAACGGCCAGACCGACCGCCTGCAGGCGCTGTTCAACCGCGTGGTGCAGGACGAGCGGCTGCTCGCGATCGCATTGTGCGACCCGCGCGGCAAGATGATCCAGCGCAGCGTCGGCATGCCCGGCTCGATGAGCTGCCCGGAGGCCGCGCGCACCGCCCAGCAGACCGACCCGGTGCTCAAGCTGCCGGCGGGCTCGGTGCTGGTGAGCTGGGAGCCGGTGAACGGCGACCAAGGGCTCATCGGCCACCTCGTGCTGCTGCACGACCTGAGCTTCATCGAGCGCCGCAGCCAGGACACGCGCCAGTACCTGGTGATCCTGATCGCCGGGCTGGGCGGCGTGATCGCCCTCATCACCGTGGTAGTGGCCCAGCTCAGCTGGCGCGGCTGGGTCTCGGGGGCGCGGGCGCTGCTGCGTGGCGAGGGCCTGGTGCGGCCGCTGGTGGGCGCCGCGCCCGAGCTCGCGCCGCTGGCCGACGAGCTGCGCGCCCGCCTGCGCGACCTGGAGGACGCCTACCGCCGCTCGCAGGGCCCGCAGACCGAGTGGGACCCGCAGCGCCTGCGCGGGCTGCTGCGCACCCAGCTCAGCGGCGACCAGGTGATCGTGGTCTCCAACCGCGAGCCGTACCTGCACGAGCGCGTGGACGGCGCGGTGGTGGTGCGGCGGCCGGCCAGCGGCCTGGTCACGGCGGTCGAGCCGGTGATGCGCGCCTGCTCGGGCACCTGGATCGCCCACGGCAGCGGCAGCGCCGATCGCGAAGCCGTTGACGCACAGGACCATGTGCGCGTACCGCCCGGCGGCGCCGGCCGCGGCGACTACACCTTGCGCCGGCTGTGGCTCACGGCCGAAGAAGAGCAGGGCTACTACTACGGCTTCTCCAACGAGGGCCTGTGGCCGCTGTGTCACGTGGCGCATGTGCGGCCGGTGTTCCGCGAGTCCGACTGGCAGCAGTACCGGGCGGTGAACCAGCGCTTCGCCGACGCCGTGGTGGCCGAGTCGCGCGTGGACGACCCGGTGATCCTGGTGCAGGACTACCACTTCGCGCTGCTGCCGGCGATGGTGCGCGAGAAGCTGCCGCGCGCCACCATCCTGACCTTCTGGCACATCCCCTGGCCCAACCCCGAGTCCTTCGGCATCTGCCCGTGGCGACGCGAGATCGTGCAGGGGCTGCTGGGCAGCACGATCCTGGGCTTTCACACCCGCTTCCATTGCAAGAACTTCCTGGAAACCGTGGACCGCTACCTCGAGGCGCGCATCGAGCACGAGCACTCCACCGTCACCTTTCAGGGCGACGAGACGCTGGTCGAGAGCTACCCGATCTCGATCGCCTGGCCCACCGCCGAGGAGACCGCGCTCTGGCCTGCGGTGGCGGATTGCCGGCGCGAGGTGTTCGAGGCCCAGGGCCTGCCCGAGGGCCACCGACTGGCAGTGGGCGTGGACCGCTTCGACTACACCAAGGGCATCCTCGAGCGGCTGCACGCGGTCGAGCGCCTGCTCGAGAAGCACCCGCAGTGGGTGGGCCGCTTCACTTTCGTGCAGATCGCGGCGCCTTCGCGCAGCTCGCTGGAGGAGTACCGCGGATTCCAGGAGCGCATCCAGCGCGTGGCCGGCCGCATCAACCAGCGCTTCGGTGCCGGCCCCTACCAGCCGGTGCGGCTGCTGGCCCAGCACCACGAGCCCGATGCCATCAACCGGCTGTACCGGGCCGCCGACGTCTGCCTGGTGACGAGCCTGCACGACGGCATGAACCTGGTGTGCAAGGAGTTCGTGGCAGCGCGCAACGATGAGCAGGGCGTGCTCGTGCTCAGCCGCTTCGCCGGTGCCGCGCGCGAGTTGAGCGAGGCGCTGATCGTCAACCCGTATCACGTCGAGGAGACGGCCGACGCCATCCACAAGGCGCTCACGATGCCGCAGGCCGAGCAGCGCGAGCGCATGGCCAGCCTGCGCATGACGGTGCGCGAGTTCAACGTCTACCGCTGGGCCGGGCGGATGCTCTCGGATGCCGGCCGCTTCCGGCTGCGCCGGCGCATCGAGGCCCGGGTGCTGAGCCACCAGCCCGACGAGCCGTCGGCCGCGCGATGAGGCACCTGTTCAGCCCCGCCGGCCGCCAGGCCCTGGCCGCGGTGCTGCAGCGCCGCCCGCTGCTGGCCTTCGACTTCGACGGCACGCTGGCGCCCATCGTGGCGCGGCCCGACGAGGCGCGCATCTCGGCCGCGGTCGCGCACGCGCTGGCCCAGCTGGCCCGGCGCCGGCCGGTGGCGATCGTCACCGGCCGGCGTGTTGCCGACGTGCGTCCGCGGCTGGGCTTCGAGCCCGCCTACGTGGTCGGCAACCATGGGGCCGAAGGCCTGCCCGGCGCTGTCGCGGCGGCGCCCGCTGCGGCTGCCGACCCGGCACTCGACTCGGCACGCCAGCGGCTGGCGCACGAGGCGGCGCGCCTGGCGCAGGCCGGCGTGACCGTCGAGGACAAGGGCGCCTCGATCGCGCTGCATTACCGGCTGGCGCCGCTGCCCGAGATGGCGCGCAGCGAGCTTGAGGCGCTGTTCGCCACGCTGCCCCCGGGGCTGCGCAGCTTCGGCGGCAAGCGGGTGCTCAACCTGGTGCCGGCCGGCGCGCCCGACAAGGGTGCCGCGGTGACGCGCCTGCTGGCCCACGCGGGCTGCGACTGCGCGGTCTTCCTGGGCGACGACATCAACGACGAGGCGGTCTTCGAGGTGTCCGCGCCCGACTGGCTCACGGTGCGCATCGGCCGCGACGAGCCGGCGTCGCGGGCGCGCTTCTTCCTGGACACCCCGGCCGAAGTGGCGCTGCTGCTGCAGCGGATGCTGGCCCTGCTGGGTGCGCCCGCCGCCGACCCTTGAAAAATCAGGGTAAACCCTTATTTCTGCTAAGCTGACCCCGTCAACGAAAGCAGACCATGAGCAAGTTCCAGCAGTTCCTGAAGGCCCTGATCCCGAGCATCGAGTCCGAAGCCGAGCGCAACGAGGCCTACCTGGCCGAGGCGGTGGACCTCTACGACCTCGAGCGCCGCATGGAAGTCATCGAGCGCCAGGGTCGCGAGACCCACCCCGCGGTCACCTTCGCGCAGGGCCTGCGCTGAGCCGCCGGTGGCTTAGCGCAGGCGGGCCGGCTGGCCCGGTGCAGCCTAGCGCTGGCCGAAACTGGCGCCCGAGAACAGGTGCTTGAACTCGTGCGGCTGCGAGCGCCAGTACTGCCTGGGCGCCGGCACCTGGCCGCCCAGCCGCGCCGCGGCGTGCCAGGGCCAGCGCGGGTCGTACAGCATGGCGCGCGCCAGGGCCACGGCATCGGCCTGGCCGCCGGCCACGATGGCCTCGGCCTGCTCGGGCTCGGTGATCAGGCCGACCGCGATCGTCGGCAGCCCGACCTCGGCCTTGATGCGCTGCGCGTAGGGCACCTGGTAGCCCGGTGCGGGCACGATCTTCTGCGCCGGCGAGACGCCGCCGCTGCTGACGTGGATGGCGGCACAGCCGCGCGCCTTCAGCGCCTGCGCCAGCACGACCGTGCTGTCGAGATCCCAGCCGCCGTCGACCCAGTCGGTGGCCGAGACGCGCACCCACACCGGCCGCTCGGCCGGGAAGGCGCCGCGCACGGCATCGAACACCTCCAGCGGAAACCGCATCCGGCCGGCCAGGCTGCCGCCCCAGGCGTCGCCGCGCCGGTTGGCCAGGGGCGAGAGGAACTGGTGCAGCAGGTAGCCGTGCGCCATGTGGATCTCGATGCCGTCCAGCCCCAGCCGCGCCGCGCGCCGTGCGCCGGCGGCGAAGTCGGCGCACACCCGCGCCAGGCCGGCCTCGTCCAGCGCCTGCGGCGCGGCCTCGCCCGGGGCATGCGGCAGCGCCGAGGGCGCCACGGTGTGCCAGCCGCCCGGCGCATCGGGGGCGATCTGGCTGCCGCCGTCCCAGGGCGCGCGGCTCGAGCCCTTGCGGCCGGCATGCGCGAGCTGGATCGCCACCGCGATGGGGGCATGCGCTCGCACGGCGGCCAGCACATGGGCCAGGCCGGCTTCGTTGGCGTCGCTGTACAGGCCCAGGTCGGCGGGCGAGATGCGGCCCTCGGGCGAGACCGCCGTGGCCTCCAGCGTCAGCAGCGCCGCACCCGACAGCGCCAGGTGGCCCAGGTGCAGCAGGTGCCAGTCGCCGGGCGTGCCGTCGACGGCCGAGTACTGGCACATCGGGGCGACGACGATGCGGTTGGGCAGGCGCAGCGCGTCGAGCTGCCAGGGGCTGAAGAGGGTGCTCGGGTTCACTCGGTGGGACCTTCGTGGTGTGGGCTGCGGTATCCGCCCCCGGCGGCGGGCCGGTGAGCTGCTTCAGGCAGGGCGCCGGCGCGCTTGCGCGCGCGCCTAGCGGAACAAGCCCAGGCGCTGCGCTTCCAGCGCGGCCTCGGCCCGCGAGCTCACGTTGAGCTTGCGGTAGATCTGCTTGACGTAGTCGGCGATGGTGTGGCGCGACAGGCCGAGCTGCACGCCGATCTCGGGCAGCGTGTAGCCCTTGGCCACGCGCAGCAGCACCTCGCTCTCGCGGTCGGTGAGGTTGACGCTGGGCATGGCGTGCGCGCTGGCCGCAGGCTTGGCCTTGGCGCTGAAGTAGGCCATCACGCGGCGCGCGATGCTGGGCGACAGCGGCGGCTCGCCCTGGCTGATGCGATGCAGCTGCTCGGTGATGAGCTCGCGCGGCTGCTCCTTCAGGATGTAGCCGAAGGCGCCGGCCTGCAGCGCCGGGAACAGGTGCTCGTCGTCGTCGTGGATGGTGACCACCACCGACAGCGCGTCGGGCTGCAGGTCGCGCAGCTTGGTCACCACGGCGACGCCGCTGCCGTCGGGCAGCCCGAGGTCGATCAGCGCCAGGTCGAAGCGCGCCGTGGCGGCCAGCCCGATCGCGTCCTGCACGCGCGCACTCTCGGTGATGACGGCGCCCGGAAAGACCTGCAGCACCAGGTGGCGCATCCAGGCCCGGATCTCGGGCAGGTCTTCGAGCAGCAGGATGGTCTTCATGGGGTGGGCGCAGCCGACGCGCCGCTGATGTTATCGGTGCGGGTGTGGCGCCTCATGCGCCCTCGATCGCCCGGTCCAGCGGAACCGTGAGGCGTATCACGGTTCCGTAGCCGGGCCCGGACTCGACCAGGCACTGGCCTTGCAGCTGCTTGGCCCGGCTCTTCATGCTGGCCAGGCCGTGGCCGCGGTCGAGCCGGCCGTCGAGCTCGGGCACGATGCCGTCGCCGTTGTCGCGCACCACGAGCTCGAAGTAGCCCTCGGCCAGGCCGGCGCTGACGGCGCACTGGGTGGCGCCGCTGTGCTTGATGACGTTGCTGGTGGCCTCGCGCAGGATGCGCGTGGTCTGCACGTAGGCGCGTGCCGACAGCGTCTGCGGCAGGTCGTCGGGGGCGTCCCATTCGCCTTCGATGCCGGCCTGGCGCAGGCGCGAGACGACCTCGGCCCGCCAGTCGCCCAGCGCGTCGGTCAGGCGCACCGGCCGGCCGGTGAGGCCGCGCACGCTCAGGCGCATCTCTTCCAGCGCCTCGCGCGCCAGGGTGCTGATGCGTTCGCTCTCGCTGGTGTGCACGATGGTCAGCAGCTTGGCGCCCAGGTCGTCGTGCAGGTCGGCGGCGATGCGCTTGCGCTCGCGCTCGGTGACCTGCTCCACGCGCAGCTCGGACAGCGTGCGGAAGTTGCGCTCGATCTCGGCCGTGGCCTCGCGCACGCGCAGCTCGAGCTGCGCCTTGCCCTGCTCGGCCTGCTGCAGCGCGCGCCCGTGCTGCTGCACCAGCCGCAGCCCCACCAGCACGAACACCACCGGCACCACCAGCTGCGCCAGGTGCGCGGCCAGCGGCCGCGTGCCCGACCAGGCCGCCGCCAGCTCGATCGCGCCGGCCAGCGCCGCGGCGGCCAGCAGCCCGGCCATCAGCCACAGCGAGCCGCGGTTGCGCTGCAGCCACTGGTGCCGCAGGTGCCAGACCGCGGCGGCCGCCACCTCCAGCGTCAGCAGCGCGTACCAGGCGCTGGCCAGGGCGTGCAGCCGGCCCGGGCCGGCGGCCAGCAGCGACAGCGCCAGCAGCGCGCACTGCAGCGGCAGGCCGACGTCGGCCAGGCGCAGGCGCATCCGCGCGTAGCGCAGCAGGAACTGCACGGCCGCCCAGGTGATGAAGCCCAGCATCGTGCACAGCAGGAACTCCAGCCCCGCGTGGCCCAGCGGCAGCAGCGGCACGGTGCGCAGCCACAGCCGGGCGTCCAGGATGGCCCAGCCCACCGACAGCGCGCCGAAGTAGGCCAGGTGGCTTTCGCGCCGGTTGATGAAGCCCAGCACGAACATGAAGCCGCCCATCAGCAGCAGCGTCGCGCTCACCGCCTGCGGCGCCCAGACCTGCAGCGCCGTGCGCCGCGCCAGGCGCGAGGCCAGCGCCGACTGCGGACCGATGGTCAGTGCCGACAGGCCGCCGGCGCGGTCGCGCGAGCCCACCTCGGCCAGCGGGTAGCCGGCCAGCTTCAGGTCCAGCGTGTTGTCCGCGGGCAGCAGCAGCGCCGAGGGCAGCGGCACCAGCTGTGGCAGGTTGCAGTTGTTGGCGATCGGCTCGGTCATGCGGCCGCTGCGGTACAGCAGCTCGCCGTTGAGGTAGACCTCCACGCTGCTGCAGGCGCGCGCGATGTACAGCGCCAGCAGCTTGCCGCGCGCCGGCAACGGCTCGGCCCGGAAGTGCACGCGGTACCACTGCGGCCCGTCTGCGCCGGGCCGGCTGCGCGCCCAGTCGTCGGGCAGCGTCACCGGCCTGGCCGCCGCCGCGCCGGTGCCGTCCTGCGCAAAGCGGTCGCCGGGTCCGGGGCCGGCCGGGGCGGTGAGCGCGCTGCGCAGCTCGATCAGCGGCGGTGCCGCTGCGGCACCTTGGGCCGGGGTGAAACCCGGGGAGGCGCTGGCGGCCAGGCCGGCCAGCGCCAGCAACGCGGCCGCCAGGCGCGGCCGCCAGCGCGGCGGCGGAAAGGACGGCAGGGGCGGCGGCATCGAGCCCGGGATTGTGCCCACGCACCGGGCCCGCGAGGCGGCGGCGCGGGGGCGGCGACAATCGGGCCGTGCGCCAACGCTACGCCCCGTGATCCGCCGGCACGCCTTTGCCGGCGCCGACAACCGCCGCCTGGCCCAGGTGTGCGGGCCGCTGGACGGCCACCTGCGCCAGATCGAGGCCGCGCTGGGCGTGACGCTGGCGCGGCGCGACGCCAGCTTCCGCATCGAGGGTCCGCGCGACGGCATCGAGCGCGCGGTGCGCCTGCTCGACCGGCTGTACGCCCAGGCCGAGCACCCGATCGGTCCGCGCGCGCTGCAGCTGGCGCTGCTCGAATTCGGCCCCGCCCGGACGGTGCCGGAGCCGACGGCGCCTGGGGCCGGGCCGGTGGCGGACGGCCCCGTGGTGCTGCACACCCGGCACGCCGGCCTCGCCGGCCGCACGCCGCGCCAGACCGCGTACCTGCGCCAGATGCTGGCGCACGACATCACCTTCGGCATCGGGCCGGCCGGCACCGGCAAGACCTTTCTCGCCGTGGCCTGCGCGGTGGACGCGCTCGAGCGCCACGGCGTGCAGCGCATCGTGCTCACCCGGCCGGCGGTGGAAGCCGGCGAGCGGCTGGGCTTCCTGCCGGGCGATCTGGCGCAGAAGGTCGACCCCTACCTGCGGCCGCTGTACGACGCCCTGTACGACCTGATGGGCCTGGACCGCGTGGCCAAGGCGTTCGAGAAGGGCCTGATCGAGGTCGCCCCGCTGGCCTTCATGCGCGGGCGCACGCTGAACCATGCCTTCGTGATCCTGGACGAGGCGCAGAACACCACGCGCGAGCAGATGAAGATGTTCCTCACCCGCATCGGCTTCGGCAGCCGCTGCGTGGTCACGGGCGACGTGAGCCAGATCGACCTGCCGGCCGGCGCGCCCAGCGGGCTGGTCGAGGCCGCGGCCGTGCTGGCGCAGGTCAGCGGCATCGCCTTCACCCACTTCACCGCCGCCGACGTGGTGCGCCACCCGCTGGTGGCGCGCATCGTCGACGCCTACGAACGCCGGCCCCCGGACCCGGCGCCACCCGCCCGACCCGGACCGGCCGACCCGGCCGCGGGCCGGCCGCGCACGCGATGACGCGGCCGCCGCTGGAACTGTCGCTGCAGTTCGCCGACGCGCGCCACCGCAGCCGCCTGCCGCGGCACCGCGTGGCGCGCTGGGTGCGCGCCGCGCTGGCAGCGCCGGCGCAGATCACGGTGCGCATCGTCGATGGCGACGAGGCACGCGCGCTCAACCGCAGCTACCGCGGTCGCGACTACGCCACCAACGTGCTCACCTTCGACTACGAGCGCACGCCGCGGGTGGTGGCCGACCTGGTGCTGTGCGC
>JAGWLO010000045.1 GCA_028872015.1 Burkholderiales bacterium
GCATGAAGAGCGACCTCGACCGCCTGCTGCGGGCGTCGGCCTCGTGGGACGTCCCCAAGCGCTGAGCCGCCGGCCACGGACCCCACACCGTCACGCTGACAAGGATGAACGCCACCCCGGCCCTGGTCGACTTCGCGCCCGCGCTGCGCATGGCGCTGCTGGTGGGCGCGCTCGCGCTGCTGCCGCTGGGCTGGCTGGCGCTGCGCTGGCGCGGCGCCGACGGACGCCAGCGGCTGGCCGCCCTCACGGCGCTGGCGCTGTTCCTCACGTTCGATCTCGTGGTGTTCGGCGCCTTCACGCGCCTGACCGATTCGGGCCTGGGCTGCCCCGACTGGCCCGGCTGCTACGCCCAGGCCAGCCCGCTGGGGGCGCGCGGCGACATCGCGCAGGCGCAGGCCACGGTGCCCGGTGGCCCGGTGAGCTGGCACAAGGCCTGGATCGAGATGATCCATCGCTACCTGGCCATGACGGTGGGTCTGCTGATCGTGGTGCTGACGCTGGCCAGCTGGTGGCTGCGCTGGCGCGGCCGGTCGGCGCCAGGACGGCTGCGGCCGGGCGCGAGTCCGCCGACCTTGCCGTTGTCGCCGCTGTGGCCCACCGCCACCGCGTTCTGGGTGGTGGTGCAGGGCCTGTTCGGCAAGTACACGGTCACGCTCAAGCTCTACCCGGCGGTGGTTACCGCGCACCTGATGGGCGGCCTGGTGCTGCTGGCGCTGCTGGCGGTGCAGCACGCGGCGTTCGCGGCCCGGCCGCTGGTGCTGGCGCCGGTCTGGCGCCGCGGCGCGGTGGCGGTGCTGGCGCTGCTGGCGGTGCAGGTGTTCCTGGGTGGCTGGGTCAGCACCAACTACGCGGTGCTGGCCTGCACCGGGTTCCCGAAGTGCAATGGCCACTGGTGGCCGCCGACCGACTTCGGCCAGGCCTTCAGCCTGCTGCGCGCGCTGGGGCACACGGCCGACGGTGCGGGCTTCCCGTTCGATGCGCTGGTGACCATCCACATGACACACCGGCTGTTCGCCATCGCCGTGGCGCTGGCTGCGGGCACGCTGGCCTGGGGCCTGCTGCGCCAGCCCGACCCCGGCGTGCGCCGCCTGGGCCGCTGGCTGGCGCTGCTGATCGCGGCCCAGATCGGCACCGGCCTGTCGAACGTGGTGCTGGGCTGGCCGCTGCCCGCGGCCCTGGGACACACCGCGGGCGCTGCCGCGCTGGTGCTGGCGCTCACGCTGCTGCTGGCGCGCAGTGCCGCGCCGCGACGCCGGCCGATGCCGCGTGCGACCGCGGTGCCTGCCTAGAATCGGCGCCTGCCCGCGATCCCATGTCCCAGACCCTAGCCGCCGCGCCGCCGGCCCCCACCCGCTGGGCCCAGTTCTATGCCCTGACGAAGCCGCGCGTGGTGCAGCTGATCGTGTTCTGCGCCCTCATCGGCATGCTGCTGGCCCAGCCCGGACTGCCCGACTGGCGCCTCGCCGGCGCGGCCACGCTGGGCATCTGGCTGGTGGCCAGTGCGGCGGCCGTGTTCAACTGCCTGGTCGAGCAGCACATCGATCGCCGCATGGCGCGCACCGCCTGGCGCGCCACGGCCAAGGGCCAACTCGGCACGGGTCAGGCGCTGTCGTTCTCGGCCCTGCTGGGCGGCGCCGGCAGCGCCGTGCTCTACCTGTGGGTGAATCCGCTGACGATGTGGCTCACCTTCGCCACCTTCGTCGGCTACGCCGTGGTCTACACCGTGGTGCTCAAGCCGCTGACGCCGCAGAACATCGTCATCGGCGGCGCCTCGGGCGCCATGCCGCCGGTGCTGGGCTGGGCCGCGATGACGGGCCATGTCGGCCCCGAGGCGCTGATGCTGTGCCTGATCATCTTCCTCTGGACGCCGCCGCACTTCTGGGCCCTGGCGCTGTACCGCGCCGAGGACTACCGGCGCTCCGGCCTGCCCATGCTGCCCATCACCCACGGCCCCGAGTTCACGCGGCTGCAGGTGCTGCTCTACACCATCGTGCTCTTCGCGGCCACCCTGCTGCCCTTCGTGCACGGCATGAGCGGCTGGCTGTACCTGGCCGCGGCGCTGGTGCTGGGCATCCTCTTCATGGCCCATGCCTGGCGGCTGTGGCGCCGCTACAGCGATGCGCTGGCGCGCCAGACCTTCCGCTTCTCCATCTGGCACCTGTCGCTGCTGTTCGCGGCGCTGTTGCTCGACCACTACCTGACGCCGTGGCTGCGCAACCTGTCCGCCTGAGCGTCCGCGCCGCGCTCGGGTCGGCGCTGGCCGCCCTGGTGCTGGTGCTGGCCGGCTGCGACCGCCAGCCCGCAGCACCCAAGTTCGACGGCATCGACATCACCGGGGCGGCCTATGCGCACCACCTCGACCTGCCCGACACCGCGGGCCGGCTGCGTCACCTGGCCGATTTCAAGGGCAAGGTCGTCGTGGTGTTCTTCGGCTACACCCAATGCCCCGACGTCTGCCCGACGACGATGCTCGAGCTGGCGCAGGCCAAGCAGGCGCTGGGGGCCGATGGCGCGCGCGTGCAGGGCATCTTCGTGACCATCGATCCCGCGCGCGACACGCCGGCGGTGCTGCAGGCCTACGTCAGGAACTTTTCGCCCGACTTCATCGCGCTGCGCGGCGACGACGCCCAGACCCAGGCGGCGGCGAAGGAGTTCAAGGTGTTCTACGCCAAGGTGCCCGGCGACACGCCCGGCAGCTACACCCTGGACCACACCGCCGGCAGTTACGTCTTCGACCCCGAGGGCCGGGTGCGGCTGTTCACGCGCTACGGCGCCGGGGTCGACAGCCTCGTGCACGACCTCAAGCTGCTGCTGGCCGGTCGCTAGGGTCGGCGCGAACGGACCTCAGGCGGCCGGTTCGAGGGGCGTGCCCGTCAGGCAGGTGCAAGCGCCTTGCGCATCTTCTTCAGTGCCGCCACCTCGATCTGTCGGATGCGCTCGGCGCTGACGCCGTACACCGCGGCCAGGTCGTGCAAGGTCATGCCGCCCGAGGCGTCGTCGTTGACCTTGAGCCAGCGCTCCTCGACGATGCGACGGCTGCGCTCGTCCAGCACGTCCAGCGCCTGCGCGATGCCGTCGCCGGCGAGCCAGTCGCGGTGGACGGCCTCGAAGCGGCGCGTGGGCTCGCTGCTGTCGTCGGCCAGGTAGGCGATCGGGGCATAGCTCTCCTCGCCGTCGTCGGTCTGCGGCTCGAGCGCGACGTCGCCGCCCGACAGGCGCATCTCCATCTCGATCACCTCTTCGGGCTTGACGTTGAGCTGGCGCGCCATCGATGCCACCTCGGCCGGCGTGAGCGTGTTGCGGTGCGTGTCGGCAGCGTCGGCCTCCCCCTTCATGCCCTGCTTCATCGAGCGCAGGTTGAAGAACAGCTTGCGCTGCGCCTTGGTGGTGGCCACCTTGACCATGCGCCAGTTCTTCAGGATGTATTCGTGGATCTCGGCCTTGATCCAGTGCAGCGCATAGCTGACCAGGCGCACGCCCTGCTCGGGGTCGAAGCGCTTGACCGCCTTCATCAGGCCCACGTTGCCTTCCTGGATCAGGTCGCCGTGCGGCAGGCCGTAGCCCAGGTACTGGCGCGACACCGACACCACCAGCCGCAGGTGCGACAGCACCAGCCGGCCGGCGGCCTGCAGATCGCCCTTGTCGCGCAGCGCGCGGGCCAGCGCCGTCTCCTCGGCCTGCGACAGCATCGGCATGCGGTTGACCGCGGTCACGTAGGCATCGAGGTTGCCCAACGATGGCACCAGGGTCCACGGGTCGCGGACGGACAGCGCAGAAGACACGGATGGGTTCATGGTGGATTGGGAATCGCCAGGGAAACCCTGAGTTCCATGAATATTAGCACTCGCCTGTTTCGAGTGCTGACGAATTGAATGCTAGCGTCAGGGCGCGGACAAAGGAGCGTGCGCTCACATTGAACTATCAACCCACGATCCGCAGCGAGAGATCGATCGCTCGCACATCCTTCGTCAGCTTGCCCACCGAGATGCGGTCGACGCCGGTGGCGGCGATCGCCCGGATGGTTTCGAGGTCCACGCCGCCCGAGACCTCCAGCAAGGCCCGGCCGGCGTTGAGTCGGCAGGCCTGATGCATGTCGGTCAGCGTGAAGTCGTCCAGCAGCACACTGCGCGCGCCGGCCGCCAGCGCCTGGGCCAGCTCGTCCAGCGTCTCCACTTCGATCTGCACGCTCACGCCGGAGCCCAGCGCCGCGGCCGCGGCGAGCGCGGCCGCGATGCCGCCGGCGGCCGCGATGTGGTTCTCCTTGATCAGGATGCCGTCCCACAGCGCCAGGCGCTGGTTCTGACCGCCGCCGATGCGCACCGCGTACTTCTGCGCCTGGCGCAGTCCGGGCAGGGTCTTGCGGGTGTCGAGCACGGCGCAGCCGCGCGGGTTGGGGCTGAGCCCGGCGATCGCGTCCACGTACTGCCGCGTCACCGTCGCCACCGAGGACAGCATCTGCAGGAAGTTGAGCGCCGGGCGCTCGGCGCTGAGCAGCGCGCGCGCCTCGGCCTCGA
The DNA here is from genome assembly GCA_028872015.1 of Burkholderiales bacterium. Taxonomy (GTDB): domain Bacteria; phylum Pseudomonadota; class Gammaproteobacteria; order Burkholderiales; family Burkholderiaceae_C; genus Rubrivivax. Next base: position 4,515 of record JAGWLO010000045.1, read on the forward strand.
TGCCGCAGACCTCGGTGCCGGCCGCCACGGCGGCCCCCTCGTGCGCTCGCCACTCGATGCCTGCCTGCGGGTCCAGCGCCCGCAGGCAGGCATCGAACCAGGGCCGGCCGCAGAGCACGGCGGCTTCCTTGGCCACCACCAGGCCGCGCACGCGGTGGCCGGCCGGGGCCAGCAGCGCGGTCCAGTCGCCGCGGCCGATGTCTTCGTGCAGGGCATCGCGCACGTTGCGCGCCAGCGCCTGATCCAGGCTCTCGTTGGTGGCAGGGAGCTCGAGCATGGTGTTTGACGCGGTGCGTGGCGGTCGTGGGCAGGGGTGCTGACGATACCCGCGGCCCCTACAGCCCCCAGCGGGTGTCGATCTCTTCGAGGATCCCGTCCACGGTGCGCAGGAAGGCCGCCACGTCCAGCGGCTTGGTGGCGTAGTGCAGGGCACCGGCCACCAGCGCCTGCCGCATGTGGCCGGGCGTGGCGTCGGCCGAGACGATCACCACCGGGATCGCGGCCAGCGCGTCGTCCTGCTTCAGGTGCCGCAGCAGCTCGATGCCGCTGATGTCCGGCAGTTGCATGTCCAGCAGCACCAGGTCGGGCCGGGTCTCGCGGATCGCGGCCAGGCCGTCCAGCCCCAGCATCGAGGTGCCCAGCTCGATCTGCGGCCGCTGCGCGAAGATCCCGCGCATCACCTCGATGTTGGTCTCGTTGTCCTCGACGTAATGGACCCGCCGCTGCTGGTACGGCGCGGGCGAGGTGTCGGTGTAGCGCGCCAGCGGCGCGGCGGCGGCCCCTGCCGGCGGCAGGCGCAGCGTGAACACCGAGCCCCGCCCGGCCACGCTGGCTGCCTCGAGCGTGCCGCCCATCAGCTCGGCCAGGCGGCGGCTGATCACCAGCCCGATGCCGGTGCCCTCCACGCCGCTGGCCTCGCGGCCGAGCCGGTTGTAGGGCTGGAACAGCGAGTCGAGCTGGCTCTCGGTCATGCCCAGGCCGCTGTCGGCCACGGCGATGGCGATGTGCTCGGCCGCGCCGCCGGGCACGGCAGCGACGCGGCGCGCGCTCAGGCTCACCGAGCCGCCTTCGCGGTTGTACTTGATGGCGTTGCTGAGCAGGTTGGTCAGCACCTGCTTGAGGCGGGTCGCGTCGGCCACCACCGCCAGGGCGCCGTGCTCCAGGTCGTCTTCCAGCACCACGCCCCGCTGCTGCGCGCTGCTGGACAGCATCGCCCGGCAGGCCGCGGCCAGCGGCCCCAGCGCCACGGGCTCCAGGCTCAGCAGCACCGCACCCGACTCGATGCGCGCCAGGTCCAGCGTCTCGTTGATCATCTCCAGCAGATGCCAGCCGGCGCGCTGGATCTGCTGCACCCATTCGCGCTGATGCGCCACCAGGCCGGGCTCGCGGTCCAGCCCCAGCAGCTGCGCGAAGCCGATCATCGCGTTCAGCGGCGTGCGCAGCTCGTGGCTCATGCGCGAGACGAAATCGCTCTTGGCGCGGCTGGCGGCCTCGGCCCGCTGCAACGCGCGCTCGGACTCCTGCAGCCGCAGGTGCTCGGTGATGTCCTCCAGCACGCTGACCAGGCGCACCACGCGGCCGCGCGCGTCGCGCAGGGCGCTGGCGCTGACGCGCACGACCAGCTCCGGCCCGCCGTGCCCGCCGCTGCCGTGCGGCCGGCGCAGGCGCAGGCAGTCGATCGAGGCCTCGGGGGCGCCTTCCAGCAGAGCGCGGCGCAGGGCCAGCGCGCGCGGCGCCTCGTCGGCGGGCACGAGGTCGGCCACGCTGGCGCCGCGCAGCTGGGCGGCGCTGCGGCCGATCATCTCGCACAGCCGCGGGTTGGTCTCGATCACGCGCCCCTGGGGGTCGAGGAACATGACGCCGATCGGCACGTGGTCGAGGATGCTGCGCAGCCGCGCCTCGCTCTCGCCCAGCGCGTCCTGGGCCTGCGCGCGCTCGGCCATCTGGCGCCGCAGCTCGGCGGTGCCGCCGTGCACCGCGAGCCGGGTGCGGCGCGTGCTGCCGGTCACGATCAGCAGCAGCGTGGCCAGCAGCGACGCGGCGCCCAGCCCCGCGACGCGGCGCAGCCAGGTGGCCTCGCGGTAGCGCACCAGGGCCGGCGAATGCACCGTCTGCACCTGCAGCAGCAGCGGGCGGTCGGCCAGGCGCAGCGCGCGCAGGGCGTCCAGCCCCGCGGCACCCCCGGCGGCGCCGCCGGCACCGGCCGGCGGCGGGTGATCGCAGCCGGGCGGCCCCGCCAGGCGATGCCGTGCCGCCTGGGGCGCCGGGTCCACCAGGCACCAGCGCAGATCGTCGCGGCCGGGTGGCGCCAGGCCGGCCAGCAGCTGGTCCAGCCGCAGCGTCACGAAGACCGCACCGCTGAACCGCGCACGCCGCGCCGCCCGGTTCGCGGGCTGACCTGGGCCCTGGTACAGCGCCTGATACACCACGACGCCGGTCTCGTCGCCGCCGGACTGCGTGAGGCGGAAGCCGGCCGTGGCCGTGGGCTGCCCGCTGTCGCGGCTGGCCAGCAGCGCCGTCCGCACGGCAGGCAGCGACAGGTCATTGACCCCGAGGGCGCCCGCGTTGCCCGCGGTCGGCTCGATGTAGCGCACCGCAACCACCTCGCCGTCGGCCGCGCGCGCCGCGCCGCCGTCGCGGTCGAAGACGTGAAAGCCGGCATCGCCCTGCGCCTGGGCCTGGGCCGTGAAGGCGGGCAGATCGGCCAGCGGCACGCGCTGGCTGTAACCCATGGCCTGGATCTGCATCGGCTGCGAGAGCCACCAGTGCGCGGCCTGCTGCAGCGTGGCGGCATCCATGCCGCCATGCGCCACCGCGGCAGCCCGCAGCGCTTCCAGCGCGTTCAGCGGCAGGGCCAGACGTGCGCCCGCCACCAGCCCCAGCTGGTCGGCGTCGCGCTCGAAGTCGGCCCGCAGCCGTTGCATGTCCAGCCGGCCGAGCATCGTCGTTGCCAGACCCAGCAGCACGAGGGCCGCCAGCAGCGGCAGCCCCAGGTTGCGCCGGCGGTCCTGCCAGTCGGCGCGCGGGCGTCCGGCCAGGGCCAGCGTCAGCGGCGTGCCCACCATCGTGCCCAGGGCGCCGCCGATGCTCCAGCTGATCCAGGCGGCCCACGCGGCGTGGGCCGCCAGCGCACCGGCCGCCAGCAGCACCAGCACCGCCCCGGCGGCGCCCGCCGTGCCGGAGAGCACCGCGCCGAAGCCGGCGAAGCGCAGCACCTCGGCCGGAGCGTTCAGTGCCAGCGGCTGCGCCACCCAGCCCCGCACGAGCCAGACGCCCAGCCCGGCCTGCAGCGCCGCCACGGCGCCCAGCAGCAGCGGCACGCCCAGGGCGGGGTACCCGCCCTGCCAGGCCAGGCCGGCGTGCACCAGCGCCGTGCCCAGCGCCACGCCGGGCACCGCCGGCCAGCCCGCGATCAGCGTGGCGGCCAGCGCCACGCCCGACAGCAGGTAGGGCAGGGCCTGGTACGGCAGCGGGTTCAGCAGCGCATGGGCGAGCCCACCCGCCACCAGGTAGATCACCAGCGTGATCAGACCCGGGCGCACCGCCGGCCAGGCACTGCGCGCCGGCGCTGCCGGGTGCGTGCCGGGTCGGCTGGCGGGGGCGGGCGCGGTGGGCATCGCGGCAGCGGACGGGCCGGGTGCGCGGGGGTCGGGCATCAGCCTGGGGCGCCGCCCGGTCAGACGTTGAAGAGGAAGTTCATCACGTCGCCATCGCGCACCACGTACTCCTTGCCTTCGGCGCGCATCCGGCCGGCGTCCTTGGCGCCTTGCTCGCCCTTCAGGGCGATGAAGTCCTCGTAGGCGATGGTCTGGGCGCGGATGAAGCCGCGCTCGAAGTCGGTGTGGATCACGCCCGCGGCCTGCGGCGCGGTGTCGCCGATGTGGATGGTCCAGGCCCGCACCTCCTTCACGCCGGCGGTGAAGTAGGTCTGCAGCCCCAGCAGCTTGAAGGCGGCGCGGATGAGGCGGTTCAGCCCCGGCTCGTCCTGCCCCATCTCGGCCAGGAACAGCGCCTTGTCCTCGTCGGGCATGTCGGCCAGCTCGGCCTCGGTCTTGGCGCAGATCGCGACCACGGGCGCGTTCTGCCTCGCCGCGAACTCGCGCAGGCGGTCCAGGTACGGGTTGTGCTCGAAGCCGTCTTCGGCCACGTTGCCGACGAACATCGCCGGCTTGGCCGTGATCAGGCACAGCGGCTTGACGATGATTTGCTCTTCCTTGCTGAACGCGATGCCGCGCACCGGCTGCGCCTGGTCGAGCGCGGCCTGGCACTTCTCGAGCACCTTGACCAGCGCGGCGGCCTCCTTGTCGTTGCCCGAGCGCGCGGCCTTCACGTAGCGGTGCAGGCTCTTCTCGACCGTGGCCAGGTCGGCCAGGCAGAGCTCGGTCTGGATGACCTCGATGTCGGCGATCGGGTCGACCTTGCCGGCGACGTGGATCACGTTCTCGTCGTCGAAGCAGCGCACGACGTTGACGATCGCGTCGGTCTCGCGGATGTGGCTGAGGAACTGGTTGCCCAGGCCCTCGCCCTGGCTGGCCCCGGCGACCAGGCCGGCGATGTCGACGAACTCGACGATCGCCGGCACCACGCGCTCAGGCTTCACGATGGCGGCCAGCGCCGCCAGCCGCGGGTCGGGCAGCTCGACCACGCCGACGTTGGGCTCGATGGTGCAGAAGGGGTAGTTCTCGGCCGCGATGCCGGCCTGGGTCAGGGCATTGAAGAGCGTGGACTTGCCGACATTGGGCAGGCCGACGATGCCGCATTGGAGACTCATGGAAGGCTTTCGATTCGCAGGCGCGCAACGCACGATTTTCCTACACTCGATGCGGACCCCCCGTCGAACCCGCCAGGAGCCAGCCCATGAACCCGCAGCGCATCGAGATCGCGCCCCACGTCCGGGACCTGGGCGGCGGCTTCACCGTGCGCCGGCTGCTGCCGTCGGCGGCGCGCCAGGCGGTGGGCCCGTTCCTCTTCTGCGACCACTTCGGGCCCCTGACCGCGCGGGCCGACGACGACCACGACGTGCGCCCGCATCCGCACATCGGCCTGGCCACGGTGACCTACCTGTTCGAGGGCGCGATGGTGCACCGCGACTCCACCGGCGTGGTGCAGCGCATCGAGCCCGGCGCCATCAACTGGATGACGGCCGGCCGCGGCATCGTGCACTCCGAACGCACGCCCGACGACCTGCGCGGCCAGGTGCGGCTCAGCCACGGCCTGCAGCTGTGGGCGGCGCTGCCGGCCGAGGACGAAGAGCTGCCGCCCGCCTTCGCGCACACGCCGGCCGCTGCGATACCCCTGCTCGAAGTGGGCGGCGCGCGCCTGCGCGTGCTCGTCGGCAGCGCGTTCGGCGTCACCTCGCCGGTGGCGGTGCGCTCGCCCACGCTGTACCTGGACATCGCGCTGTCGGTGGGCGACGCACTGCCGCTGCCGCCGGCCGAAGAGCGCGCGGTCTACGTGGTGGAGGGCGACGCGCAGCTCGACGGCGAAGACATCCCGCCCGGCCGCATGCTGGTGCTCGAGCCGGGCGAGGAGCCGATGCTCTCGGCCGACGCCGATGCGCGCGTGGTGCTGATCGGCGGCGCGCCGCTGGGGCCGCGCCACCTCTGGTGGAACTTCGTCTCGTCGCGCCGGGACCGCATCGCGCAGGCCGCCGACGACTGGGCGGCGCAGCGCTTCGAGCGCGTGCCGGGCGAGAGCGAGTTCATCCCGTTGCCCGAGCGGCGGCCGGCCTGATCGGCTTCACGCCTTCACGGCGGCAAGGCTGCACACGCTCAGGCGAAGGCCCACACCGGCCGCACCGCCTGGCCGCTGCGCAGCACGCGCTCCACGCCCTGCTCGACGACGGCGTTGACGCCGAAGGTGATGCCGCCCTGCAGGCGCGGGTCGGCGCGGTAGCCGGCCAGCGTGGCGCCCGGCTCGGCGCCGGCCTCGGCGGTGGCGGGGTCGATGTTCGGGATCGCGCAGCGCACGCAGGGCTTGACCAGGCGCAGCCGCACCGGGCCCTCGGGCGTGTCGATCTCGATCGCGGCCAGGTGGTCCTCGTCGTAGGGCTGCAGGCCGTCCAGCACCAGGTTCGGCCGGAAGCGCGCCATCGTCACCGGTGCGGCGCCGTGCGCGGCCAGCCGGGCGTTCAGGTCGGCCAGCGAGGCGGCGTTCGCCACCAGCAGTGCAAAGCCGTCGGCGAAGGCGGCCTCGGCCTGCAGCGTGCCGGTCCAGGCCGGGTCGGACAGGCGCCGCTCGTCGGGGTCGAAACGCACCAGGCGCGCCGGCCGGCCCAGGAAATCGCTGAACCACTGCGCCGCCAGGGCGCCCATGTCGAAGGCCTTGACGATGTCGCGCCACACCTGCACCCGGGTCGGCGCCTCCACCGTGTCCAGGCGCACGTGCAGCGCCAGCATGCCCGGCGCGCGCAGCACCATCTCGTCGCCGCGCAGGGTGGGGTGCACCAGCGCCAGGCGCGGCAGCTCGCGCTGGGTCAGCATGGCGCCGGCCGGGTCGACGACCATGAAGGCGCGGTCGAGCTCCAGGCCGGTCTCCACCAGCAAGGCGTCGGCCACGGCGATGCCCGCGCACGACTTGATCGGGTGCAGGGACAGCGCCGCGAGGGTGCAGGCGGCGGGTGCCGCGGGGGGTGGGGTCGATGGGGTCACGCAGGGCTCCTCGCGCAGTTTCGCTGCCGCCCGGCTGCAGCGGCCGATGCCAGCCCCGCATTGTCGGGTCAGGGCTCTCCCTACAATCCCGGGCATGGATCGAGCGGCCGATGTCCTCGTGCGTGGTGCCGGCGCGGTGGGCCTGTGCGCTGCGCTGGCCTTGTCGCGCCAGGGGTTGCAGGTGGCGCTGCTGGGCAGCCTGGCCGAGCCCGCCGGCGACGACGTGCGCGCCTACGCGCTGAACCCGGCCTCGGTGCAGTTGCTGGCCACGCTGAAGGTGTGGGACGCGATCCCGCCCGAAGCCCGCACCGCCGTGCACGAGATGCGGGTCCACGGCGACGCGCCGGGCGCGGTGCTCGAGTTCTCGGCCTGGTCGCAGTCGCTGCCCGAGCTGGCCTGGATCGTCGAGGCCGCCGAGCTCGAGCGTGCGCTGCGCGCGGCGCTGCGCTTCGCGCCCCATGTCACGCCCGTGGCGGCCGAGGTGCCGGCGGCGCTGCAGGTGCTGGCCGAGGGCCGCGATTCGGCCACGCGCGAGCGCCTGGGCGTGCGGCTGCAGCGCCAGGCCTATGGCCAGACGGCGCTGGCGGCGACGCTGCGCAGCGACCGTCCGCATGCCGGCCTGGCCAGCCAGTGGTTCCGCAGCCCCGACGTGCTGGCCCTGCTGCCGCTGCAGCGCCCGCGGGCCGACGACGGCCGGCCGGGGCAGGCCCTGGGCCTGGTGTGGTCGCTGCCCGACGCGCGCGCGCAGGCCCTGCTGGCGATGTCCGAGACCGAATTCAACGCCGCCCTGGCCGAGGCCACCGCGGGCGAGGCCGGCGCGTTGGCGCTGGCCGGCCCGCGCATGCTTTGGCCGCTGGCCCTGGCCCGGGCCGAGGCCACGTCGGGCCCGGGCTGGGTGCTGGTGGGCGACGCCGCGCACGTGGTGCACCCGCTGGCCGGCCAGGGCCTGAACCTGGGCCTGGGCGACGTGGCTGAGCTCGCGCAGGTGCTCGCCTGGCGCCAGGCCCACGAGCCCTGGCGTGCGCTCGGCGACGCCCGGCTGCTGGCGCGCTACGCCCGGGCCCGGCGCGGCCCGGTGCACGCCATGGCGAGCATCACCGACGGCCTGCTGCAGCTCTTTGCCAGCCCCGCCCCCGTGGCGCGCGAACTCCGCAATCGCGGGCTGACCCTGGTGGACCGGCTGGCCCCGCTGAAGCGCGCCCTCACCCGTCAGGCGCTCGGCCGATGACCGCGCGCCGCCCCATCGCTTCGAGGACATAGCCATGAGATCCGCTTCCCGGCTGTCGGCGGCCGCCTGCCTGACCCTCGGCCTGGCCCTGGCTGCCCTGCTGGCCGGCGCGCCCGCGCGGGCCCAGGCACCCGGTCCGGTCCAGACCCAGGAGACCGCCATCCGCAAGGCCCTGGTCGCGCGGCTGCCCCAGCTGCCCAAGATCGACGAGATCACGCGCTCGCCGATCCCGGGCCTGTACGAGGTGCGCTACGGCGGCACCAATTTCCTGTACAGCGACGACACGGGCGACTTCATCGTCGTCAACGGCTCGATGGTCGACACCAAGACCCGCACCGACCTCACCGACGCCAAGCTGCAGAAGCTGCTGGCGATCCATTTCGACCAGCTGCCGTTCAAGGACGCGATGACCTTCCGCCAGGGCGCCGGCACGCGCCGGATGGCCGTGTTCGTGGATCCCAACTGCACCTACTGCAAGCACTTCGAGCGCGAGCTGGCGACGCTGAAGGACGTGACCATCTACGCCTTCATGATCCCGATCCTGGGCCCCGACTCGGTGACCAAGGCGCACGACATCTGGTGCGCCAAGGACCCGGCGCAGGTCTGGCGCTCGTGGATGCTGGACGGCGTGCCGCCGCCGCGCGTCAGCGGCCGCTGCGACACCGCCGCCATCGACCGCAACCTCGAGTTCGCGCAGCGCCAGCGCATCGACGGCACGCCCTCGCTGTTCTTCGCCGACGGCGCGCGCCGGCCGGGCGCGATCCCGCGCGAGGAAGTCGAGCGCCTGCTGGCCGCCGCCGCCGCGGCGCCGCGGCGTTGAACGCCCCCACGGCGCTGGCGCGGCGCCTGGGCTACGCCGGCCTGCTGCCCTTCATCGCCGGGGCCCTCCTGGTGTGGACCGTGCACGACGAGCTGCGTCCCGAGCTGATGCGCGGCCTGGCGCTGTACGCGGCCGTCATCGCCAGCTTCCTGGGCGGCATCCACTGGGGCCTGGCGATGCAGGCGGGCTCCCCCTCGCGCCACCTGGTCTGGGGGGTGTTGCCCGCACTGCTGGCCTGGCCCGCGGCATGGATGCCGCCGGGCTCCGGGCTGGTGCTGCTGGGTGCGCTGCTGCTGGCCGGCTATGCCGTCGACCGGGGCCTGTACGCGGCGGCGGGGGCCGAGGCCTGGCTGACGCTGCGCTTTCGCCTGAGCGCGGTGGCCGGCCTGTGCTGCTTCATCGGCGCCGCGGGCGCCTGACCGCGAGCCTGCGCCGTCGCGCGAGCCTGGCGGCGCTGGCCGCGGCGGTGGTCGGGGCGCACCTGTGGCTGGCCCAGGCCTGCTGGCCGCCCGCACTGGGCGGCGGGCCGAGCCGGGCGCCGGCGCGCATCGCCGTGGCCTTCGTCCACGTGCTGCGGCCGGCACCGCCACCGCCAGCCGTTGCCGTGGCGGCGGCCCGGCGCCGTGCCGCACCGCCGGGCGGCGTGCGCAGCTTGGCAGCCGTGCCGGCGCAGGCGGCATCGGCGGCATCGGATGCGTCGCCGCAGCCGGCCGATCCGGCCCTGGCCCCGTTGCCCTTGATGACTTCGCTGCTGTCGCCGACCCTGGCCCTGGCCGATCTGCCGGCGGCGCCTGCGTCTGCCGCCGGTCCGGCCTCCGGGCCGGCCGCGGCCTTCGAGTGGCCGCCTTCCACCCGGCTGCGCTACCGCCTCAGCGGCAACTACCGCGGCCCGGTGGAGGGCCGGGCCAGCGTCGAGTGGCGGCGCGACGGCACGCACTACCAGGTGGCGATGGACCTGGAGATCGGCGCGCCCTTCGCGCCCCTGGTCACGCGCCACGCCGTCAGCGACGGCGACATCACGCCCGAGGGCCTGGCGCCGCGCCGCTACGACGAAGAGACACGCGTGGCCCTGCGCGATGCGCACCGCCTGACGGTGCACATGGACGCCGACGCCGTGCGCCTGGCCGATGGCGCGCTGGCGCCGCGGCCGAGCGGCCTGCAGGACAGCGTGAGCCAGTTCGTGCAGCTCACCTGGCTGTACACCCGCGAGCCGCAGCGCCTGGTGCCGGGGCAGGTGGTGATGCTGGCGCTGGCGCTGCCGCGCAGCGTCGAGCCCTGGGTCTACGACGTGGTGGGGCGCGAGACGCTGGACACGCCGGCCGGCCCGGTGGCGACCGTGCACCTGGTGCCGCGCCGCCCGCCGCAGGCGGGGCGCGTGCTCACGGCCGAGATCTGGATCGCGCCCAGCCTGCAATACCTGCCGGTGCGCATCCTCGTGCGCCGGGACGCCGCGACCTACGTCGACCTGAGTCTCGACCACCTGCCGCAGCAGGCCGAGCCCGGCCGCTGAAACACAATCGTCGGCCGCCCGCCGGGCGCGCAGCCTGCCCGACGAACCGAGGAGCCTCCGCCATGTCCGACGACCCCCTGATCCTGACCGAGCTGCGCGGCAGCACCGAGCGCCGCGTGGGCCTGCTCACGCTGAACCGGCCCAAGCAGCTGAACGCGCTCAACGACGCCCTGATGGACCAGCTCGGCGCCGCGCTGCGGGCGCTGGACGCCGACGACGGCGTGGGCTGCATCGTCGTCACCGGCAGCGACAAGGCCTTCGCCGCCGGTGCCGACATCGGGGCCATGGCGGGCAAGACCTTCGCCGACGTGCACCGCGAGAACTTCATCACCCGCAACTGGGAGACGCTGCGCAGCGTGCGCAAGCCCGTCATCGCCGCGGTGGCCGGCTTCGCCCTGGGCGGCGGCTGCGAGCTGGCGATGATGTGCGACTTCATCATCGCCGCCGACAGCGCCCGCTTCGGCCAGCCCGAGATCAAGCTCGGCATCATCCCCGGCGCCGGCGGCACGCAGCGCCTGCCGCGCGCGGTGGGCAAGAGCAAGGCCATGGACCTGGTGCTCACCGGCCGCATGATGGACGCCGCCGAGGCCGAACGCGCGGGCCTGGTCTCGCGCGTGGTCGCGGCCGACAAGCTGCTGGACGAGGCCCTGGCCGTGGCCGAGCTGATCTGCACCCTGGGCGGCCCCAGCCTGGCGCTGGCCAAGGCGAGCGTGAACCGCGCCTTCGAAAGCGGCCTGGACGACGGCGTGAGCTACGAGCGCCATCTCTTCCATTCGCTGTTCGCCACCGAGGACCAGAAGGAAGGCATGGCCGCCTTCCTGGCCAAGCGCAAGCCGCTGTTCAAGCACCGCTGATGCCGCGGCCCGGGCGGCCGCGGCGCCCGGGCCGGCATTGCATGGGCGCGAATGCTGCATTGCGCCATGGCTGCTTTTTCCGGACCCGACCGATGCCTACAGTTCTGGCCATGGACAGAGCCGGTTATGCATCCACCGACCCCTCCTCTCCCCGTCCGGATGCGTTGAAAGCAAACACCATGAAGAAGCTCTACTCGCTCGTGTACCCCGCCGTCGCCGTGCTGTCGATGACCGCCGCCGTGGCCGCGTTCGCCCAGGACGCCGGCAGCGCCCGCAACCCGTACGCCGAAGGCTACAGCCAGCAGGCCGACGGCCCGAGCGTGCTGACCCGGGCCCAGGTCTACGCCGAACTGCAGCGCTCGCGCGCCGCCAACGAAGGCCGCGTCTACGCCTCGGGCTACCGCCAGCTGGCCGATGCGCCCAGCGTGCGCAGCCGCGCCGCCGTGCACGCCGAAGCCGTGGCCGCCAACCTGTCGGGCTACACCCGGGCCCTGGCCAGCGAAGACAGCAGCGCCGTGCTGCGCTGGGCGCAGGCTGCCAAGACGCCGGGCGCGGTGGTGGTGGCGAACGCCGCCCGCTGATCGGTCATCCCTCCCGGCGCAGGGCCGGGAACAGGATGACGTCGCGGATGCTCGGGCTGTCGGTGATCAGCATCATCAGCCGGTCGATCCCGATGCCGCAGCCGCCGGCCGGCGGCATGCCCACCTCGAGGGCGCGGATGAAGTCGGCGTCGTAGTACATCGCCTCCTCGTCGCCGGCCTCCTTGTTCGCCGCCTGCGCCGCGAAGCGCGCCGCCTGGTCCTCGGCGTCGTTGAGCTCCGAGAAGCCGTTGGCCACCTCGCGCCCGGTGATGAAGAGCTCGAAGCGCTCGGTGACCGACGGGTCGGTGTCCGAGGCGCGCGCCAGCGGCGAGACCTCCACCGGGTAGTCGGTGATGTAGGTCGGCTGCCAGAGCTGGTGCTCGACCGCGGCCTCGAACAGGCCGAACTGCAGCTCGGCCAGCGTCCAGTGCGCCGGCGGCTCCTCGCCCAGGGCGCGCAGCCGGGCGTGGATCACGCCCGCGTCGTCGGCCTCGGCGGCGCTCAGGCCGGCGTGGGCGACCAGCGCGTCGCGCACCGACAGGCGCGCGAAGGGCGGCTCGAGGTCGACCTCGCGGCCGCCGTAGCTCAGCTTCGCCGAGCCGGTGGCCGCGCGCGCGGCATGGCGCAGCACGGCCTCGGTGAAGTCCATCAGCTCGCGGTGCGTCCAGTACGCCGCGTAGAACTCCATCATCGTGAACTCGGGGTTGTGCCGGACGCTGATGCCCTCGTTGCGGAAGTTGCGGTTGATCTCGAACACCCGCTCGAAGCCGCCCACCAGCAGCCGCTTCAGGTACAGCTCGGGCGCGATGCGCAGGAACATCTGCTGGTCGAGCGCGTTGTGGTGGGTGACGAAGGGCTTGGCGTTGGCGCCGCCCGGGATGGGGTGCAGCATCGGCGTCTCGACCTCGAGGAAGCCGTGCTCGACCATGTACGCCCGGATCGAGCTCACGGCCTTGCTGCGCGCCACGAAGCGGCTGCGCGCGGTCTCGTCGGTGATCAGGTCGACGTAGCGCTGGCGGTACTTCTGCTCCTGGTCGGTCAGGCCGTGGAACTTGTCGGGCAGCGGCCGCAGGCTCTTGGTCAGCAGGCGCACGCGCGTGGCCTTGACCGAGAGCTCGCCGGTCTTGGTGCGGAACAGCACGCCCTCGCAGCCGATGATGTCGCCCAGGTCCCAGTGCTTGAAGTCGGCCAGCGCCGCTTCGCCGATGGCGTCCTGCGTGACGTAGAGCTGGATCCGGCCGTGCGTGGCGCCGAACGAGCCGTCCTGCACGGTGGCGAAACAGGCCTTGCCCATCACGCGCTTGAGCATCATGCGGCCCGCCACCGCCACGCGCACGGCCTGCGGCTCGAGCTCCTCGTTCGGCAGCTGGCCGTACTTCTGGTGCAGCGCGGCGGCGTGGTGGCTGGGCCGGAAGTCGTTCGGGAAGGCCACCCCGCGCTCGCGCAGCGCCTTCAGCTTCTCGCGCCGCTCCTTCAGCAGGGCGTTGTCGTCGACGGCGGGGGGCGGTGCGGCGGGGACTGGGTGCATGGTGCGCGCATTCTAGGAACCCCGGGCCCGATGCAATAATTTCAGCCTCGGCACCATGCGCGGCAGCACCCTCAAGGCCCAGGCCTATTTCATCGGCCTGGCCCTCGTCAACCTGGTCCACCGCTGGCTGCCGTTCGCGCTGCGGCCGCTGCTGTACCGTGCCTGCGGCTTCGAGATCGACCGCACGGCCACCGTGCAGGGCGGGGTGCGCTTCTTCCACGTCGGCCGCCTGCGCGTGGGCGAGGGCAGCCTCGTGAACCGGGGCGTCTACCTCGACAACCGCGGCGGCCTGACGATCGGCGCGCAGGTCTCCATCGCCCACGACGCGCGCATCTACACGCTGGGCCACGACGTGCACGCCGACGACTTCGCGGCCAAGGCCAAGCCGGTGCGGATCGACGACCACGCCGTGGTCTTCGCCGGCGCGATGATCATGCCCGGCGTGCACCTGGGGCAGGGCGCGGTGGTGATGGCGGGCGCGGTGGTGACCCGGAGCGTGCCGCCGCGGCGCATCGTCGGCGGCAACCCCGCGCGCGATCTCGGCGAGCGCCGCGGCGCGCTGGCCTATCGCCTGGGCCGGCGCTACTGGTTCGCGCATTGAGCGCGGGGCCGCAGCCGGCACCGCGCCTGGCCCTCGTCGACGGCGGCTCGTTCGTGCTGCCCTACGACCACGCGCTGGCCACCGGCCTGGTGCGGCGCGGCTGGCGCGTGCGCTTCTTCGGCTCGGGCACGGCCTACAACGGCGCGTTCCTGCAGGCCCTGCGCGACAGCGCCGGCATCGAGGTCGTGGCGCGCGCCGTCTCGGGCACGGTGGCCCCGCGCTGGCGCGGCGTGCCGGCCTACGCCGGGCTGCTGGCTGCGGTGTGGCGGCGGCGGCGCGAGTTCACGGCCGTCAACCTGCAGTTCAGCGTGCTGTGGCCGCTGGAGCTGCCCTGGGCCTGGCTGCTGCGGCGCCGCTTCGTGTTCACCGTGCACAACGCGGTGCCGCACGGCTACGCCGGCGCGCGCCATGCGCCCACGCGCTGGCTGGCGGCGCTGGCGCGGCGGCTGGTGTTCGTGAGCGAGGCCACGCGGCACGACTTCGCGCAGCGCTACGGCCCGCGCCTGGACGCCAAGGCCGTGGTGCTGCCGCACGGCCTGCTGCCGCTGGCCCCCGGCCTGCCGGTGCAGCCCTACCGGCCCTTGCACGCGCCGCAGGCGCTGGTGTTCTGGGGCACCGTCAAGGCGTACAAGGGCGTGGAGCTGTTCGCCGCGCTGGCGCGTTCGCCGGCCTGGCGCGCGCAGGGCCTGGCGCTGGAAGTGCATGGCCGCTGGGACGCCGCGCTGCACGGCCTGCGCGACGAGCTCGTCGCGCTGGGCGTGAAGGTGGTCGATGCCTATCTCGACGCGCCGGCGCTGCAGGCCCTGCTGGCACGGCCGGTGCTGTTCGCGCTGCCCTACCAGCGCGCTTCGCAATCGGGCGCGCTGTACACGCTGCTGCACCATGGGGCCACCTTCGTCGCCACCGAGGTCGGCGACCCCGGCGACCTGCTGCGCCGCCACGGCCTGCAGGCGCTGCTGCTGGGCGGGCGCAGCCCCGAGGCCGTGCTGGCCTGCCTGCAGCAGCTGCGCGCCGCGCCCGAGGCGGTGGCGGCCGGGCTGGCCGCGGCCCAGCAACAATCGCGCTGGGACGCGGTGCTGCAGGGCGCCGAGGCCGCCTATCTCGCGCCCGGCCCCTCGCCTGCCGCCGACCCTGCCGCCACCCCCGCCGCCGACCCTGTCGATACCCGCCGATGAAACAGCAGATCAAGAAGGCCCTGGCCGGGCTGGGCTACGAGCTCAGCCCGATCGCCGCGCGCGAGGCCCAGGCCATCGCCGACCTGGACGCGGCCGACCGCGCCATCGTGCAGCGCGTGGCCCCGTACACGCTGACGGGCCTGGAGCGCCGCGCCAGCCTGATCGGCGCCGTCGACCACCTGGTGCGCCATCGCATCGAAGGCGACATCGTCGAGTGCGGCGTCTGGCGCGGCGGCAGCATGATGGCCGTCGCGCTGGCGCTGCTGGCGCGCGGCGACACGGCGCGCCACCTCTACCTGTACGACACCTTCGAGGGCATGAGCGAGCCCGGCGTGGCCGACCGCAGCCACACCGGCGAAGCCGCGGCCGACCAGCTCGCGCGCACCGCGCGCGGCCAGGGCGTGTGGTGCGAGGCGGGCCTGGACGATGTGCAGGCCAACCTGTGGGCCACCGGCTACCCGCGCGAGCACATCCACTTCGTGCAGGGCAAGGTCGAGGACACGATCCCGGCGACCCTGCCCGGGCGCATCGCGCTGCTGCGGCTGGACACCGACTGGTACGAGTCCACGCGCCACGAGCTGCAGCACCTGTACCCGCGGCTGCAGCGCCACGGCGTGCTGCTCATCGACGACTACGGCCACTGGCAGGGCGCGCGGCAGGCGGTGGACGAATACTTCGCCGGCCACGGCCCCGAGCTGTTCCTGCACCGCGTGGACTACACCGCGCGCCTGCTGATCAAGCCATGACCGCGGCCGGGACGACGTCGCCTTCGCTGCGCCGCGCGCTGCCGCCGGTGTATGCCGCCGCCGCCGTGCGGCTGGCCTTCCCGCTGCTGGTGCTGCCGGTGGTGGCGGCGCGGCTGGGGGCCGAGGAGTTCGGCCGCCTGGGCCTGCTGCTGGTGTGGGCCGGCGTGCTGGCCCTGGTGGTCGAAGGCGGCTTCCTGGCGGCCACCACGCGCCTGGCCGTGACGGCCGACGCCGCCGGCCGCTGGGTCCTGGCGCGGCAGGTGTTCAGCGCGCGCTGCGTGCTCAGCGTGCTGGCGCTGCTGGGCGCGTGCGGCCTCGTGCCCTGGCTGCTGCCCGCGGCGCCGGCGCTGCAGCAGGCCGCCGGCATCGCGCTGCTGGCGGCGCTGGCCTGCACCCTGGGCTGGCCCGCCACCTGGTACCTGCAGGCCAGCGGCCAGCTGCACCGCTGGGCGCGCGTGGAGCTGGCCGTCTACGGCCTGTGGCTGGCGGCGGCGCTGGCGCTGGTGCACGGCGTGCTGGCCTACGTGCTGCTGCAGATAGCCGCCACCGGCACGCTGGCCGGCCTGGGCTGGTGGCGCGTGCGGCGCGACCTGGCGGTCTTCCCCGCGGCCGGCCGGCTGTGGTCGGCCCAGGCCGTCGCGCCGGGCCTGCGCATGGGCTGCACCATGCTGCCGGTGGCGGTGGCCGGTGCCGCCTATTCGTTCGCGCTGCCGGCGGTGGCGTCCGCCCGCATGAGCCGGCCCGAGCTGGGCCTGTACTACCTGGCCGATCGGGTGGTGCGCGCGCTGCTGGCCGCGGCCGATCCGCTGTACCAGCTGGTCTACCCGCGCATCGTCGCCCGCATGCCGCAGGGCCTGCGCGCGGCGGCCACCTACGCCGCGCGCTGGACCCTGTTCGGCGCGGCAGCCGGCCTGGCACTGCTGCTGGCCGGCGCGCTGGCCTGGCCGCTGCTCGCGCGCTGGCTGGCCGGCCCCGGCCACGGCATCGACGGCTCGGCTCTGCACGCCGTGTTCGCCGTGCTGGCCTGGCTGCTGCCCCTGCTGCTGGCCTGGAAGTTCGTCGGCTACTGGATGCTCGGCAGCGGCCGTTTCGACCATGCCTACCGCCTGTGCGTGATGGCCGGCGGTGCCTTCGGCCTCGTCGCCGCGCTGGCCTTCGCCGGCGGGGGTGCGGTGGCGCTGGCCGGCGTGGCACTGGCCGCCGAAGGGGTGGTCATCGTCACGGCGCTGGCGGGGGTGGCCGCCACGCTGCGGGTGCGCGGGGGCTAGGGTGAGGCCGGTGCCTCCGTCGTTTCGAAGCTTGGGGTGCCGGGGTACGGGCGCTTTCGCGACGCGACCCCAGGCCGAGCATCGCAGCGCAGTCGGCCTGCAAGGCCGAACGCCCCAGCATGAGCCCCCACCGGCCGCCCGCACGCACCCAGGCCGCGAGCGCCCGAGCACGCGCCCCCGCCGTGAACCCCCGGGAACCCGTCGCCCTCGCCCGTCGAGCGTGAGCCACTGAGATGGGCATCGACCACCACAACCTGCGCCTGCTGGCGCACGCGCAGGACCTGGGCGCCCGGTTCGGGCGCACGCTGGCGATCGGGCGGCAGGCGCTGTACGTGGAAGACCGCGCGTTGCACTCGCTGCAGCGGCTGCGCGGGCTGCCGCCGCTGCAGATGCCGGCGCCCGGGCCCGGCCGTCCGGCCTACTTCGAGCCGCTGCTGCAACAGTGGTTCGGGGCGCAGCAGGTGGACGCGGTGGATGCCTCGGCCTACGAGGGCGCGCGCTACATCCACGACATGAACCGGCCCTGGCCGGCCGACCTGCCGGTGCGCGGCGCCTACGACGCGGTGCTCGACTACGGCTGCCTCGAGCATGTGTTCGACTTCCCCACCGCCTGGCGCAACGTCGTCGACGCGGTGCGTGTCGGCGGCCACGTGCTGCACGCGCTGCCCGCCAACAACCTCAGCGGCCACGGCTTCTACCAGTTCTCGCCCGAGCTGTTCTTCAACCTCTACCAGCCCGAGCGCGGCTTCGAGCTGCGGGCGCTGTTCTTCGCCTTGACGGCTGACGCCCGACATTGGTGGCGGGTGGCCAGCCCGCTGCAGGTGCGCCGGCGCGTCAACCTCTGCAACGGCCACGAGGTCTACCTGCTGGTGCTGGCGCGCAAGCTGCGCGAGCCCGGGCCGCTGCCGGCGCCGCAGCAATCGGACTATGCGCACAGCGACTGGCAGGGCCTGGGCCCGGCCACCACGGCCGCGCCGGCGCGCGGGCCCAGCCGGCTGCAGGCGCCGCTGGCTGCGCTGGGCTTGCTGGATGCGGCGCGGCGCGCGCGCGCGCGCTGGCAGGCGCTGCGCGGTGCGGCGCTGGCCCTGCCGGCACCCGACTACCAGCGCCTGGCCGTCGACGCGCTGCTGCGCCGCCCCGCATGAACGCCCCGGGCGCCGCGCCGCGCGTGCTGCTGCTGTGCGACCGGCTCGAGATCGCCGGCGGCGTCGAGCGCTTCGTCTGCGCGCTGGCCAACCACTGCGCGGTTCAGGGCCTGGCCGTGACGGTGGGCACGGTGGGCACGCCGCGCGAGAAGCTGCGCTATCCGCTCGATGCGGCGGTGCAGGTCGTGCATGGGCACACCGGTCTGCCGGCCGGCGACGGCGCCTGGGCGCTGCTGCGCCGGCAGTGGCGCACCGGCCGCGTGCTGGCGCGGCTGATCCGCGACCAGCGGCCCGACGCCATCGTGCTCAACGGCCTGACCACCGCCTGCTCGGCGCTGCTGTTCACGCCGCGCTGGGCCGATGTGCGCACCATCGCCTGCGACCACAACCACTTCGGCGCCCGTTCGCGGACCTGGCAGCGGCTGCGCGCTCGCCTGTACCGCCCGCTGGCCGCGGTGGTCAGCCTGACGCAGGCCGACGCGCCGCGCTTCGCGGCCCTGAACCCGCGCACCGAGGTGATCGTCAACGCCTCGGCGCTGCAGGCCGACGCGCCGGCCCATCCGAACGGCGAGACCGTGCTCGCGGTCGCCCGCTGCGTGGCGCAGAAAGGGCTCGACCTGCTGCTGCAGGCCTGGGGCGCGGTGATCGCGGCACGGCCGGCGGCGCGGCTGGTGATCGTCGGCGACGGCCCGCTGCAGGCGGCGCTGCAGCAGCAGGCCCGCGCTGCGGGCATCGAGGCCAGCGTGACCTGGCGCCCGCCCACGCCCGAGATCGCGGCGCAGTACCGCGCCGCGGCCCTGTTCGTGCTGCCCTCGCGCTACGAGGGCATGCCGCTGGCGCTGCTGGAAGCGCAGGCCCTGGGCGTGCCCGCGGTGGCCTTCGACTGCCCCACCGGCCCGGCCGAGATCATCGGCACCGAGCCCGGCCGCGAGACCGGCGTCGTGGTGCCGGCCGGCGACGTCGGCGCGCTGGCGCAGGCCATCGTGCGCCTGCTCGCCGACGCGCCGCTGCGCGAGCGCATGGGCGCGGCGGCGATCGAGCGCAGCCGCGCCCGCTTCAGCCCCGAGGCGCATTGCGCGGCCTGGACGGCGCTGGTGCGGCGCGTGGCCGCGGCCGGAGCCCGCGCATGAACGAGCGCATCGTCTCCATCGTCGTGCCCTGCCGCAACGAAGCCGCGCACATCGACGCCTTCGTGAGCTCGGCGCTGGCGCAGCAACTGGCCGCCGGCGACGAGCTCGAAGTCGTGATCGCCGATGGCGAGAGCAGCGACGGCACGCGCGAGAAGCTGGCCGCCTGGCAGCAGCGCGAGCCGCGGCTGCGCGTGATCGACAACCCGCAGCGCATCACCTCGGCGGCGCTGAACCGCGCCGTCGCCGCGGCGCGTGGCGAGGTCGTCGTGCGCATGGACGTGCACACCGAGTACGCGAGCGACTACGTCGCGCAGTGCCTGGCCGCGCTGCGCGAGACCGGCGCGGCCTGCGTGGGCGGGGCGTGGCGGCCGGTGGGGCAGGGCTGGCCGCAGGCCGCGATCGCGCGCGCGTTCGAGAGCCGCTTCGGCAGCGGCGGTGCGGCGTCGCGGCGCGTGGACTACACGGGCGAGGTCGACACCGTGTACCTGGGCGCCTGGTGGCGCGACGCGCTGCTGCGCCTGGGCGGCTTCGACGAGGCCCTGGTGCGCAACCAGGACGACGAGCTGGCGCTGCGCATCACGCGTGGCGGCGGCCGCGTCTGGCAGAGCGCGGCGATCAAGTCCTGGTACACGCCGCGCGCCTCGTTCGCGGCGCTGTTCAGGCAGTTCTACCAGTACGGCTACTGGAAGGTGCCGGTGATCCGCAAGCACCGGCTGCCGGCCTCGCCGCGGCACCTGGTGCCTTTCGCGTTCGTGGCCACGCTGGCGATCTTGGCGCTCGGCGGCGTGGTCTGGTCGCCGGCGCGGTGGGCGCTGGGCGGGGTCGTCGGGCTGTATGCCGCGGCAGCGCTGGCCAATGCATTGGCGCTGACACGCTCGCCGCGCGATGGGCTCGGCATCGCCGGGGCCTTTGCCTGCATGCACGGCGGCTACGGTCTGGGCTTCGGCCGCGGGCTGCTCGATTTCGCGCTGCTCAAGCGCGCCCCGGGCGATGCGGCCACGCGGCTGACGCGCTGACGCGCCGATACGCCGATACGCCGTGAACCCCGAGCACCGCACCGAGCCCGACGCGATCGCCGCGCGCTACGCGCGCCGCGCGCGGCTCGGCCTGGGCGATCTCTACGACCCGCTGCGGCCCGAGGTCTGGCAGGCGCAGCAGGAGCGCCAGCGCGCCCTGATCGCGCTGCTGCGCCGCCACGCGCGCCAGCCCCTGGCCCAGCTCGACCTGCTGGAGGTGGGCTGCGGCCATGGCGACCACCTGCTCGAGCTGCTGCGGCTGGGCTTCGACCCGGCGCGCCTGGTCGGCAGCGAGCTGCTGCCCGAGCGCGTCGCGGCCGCGCGCCGGCGCCTGCCGGCGCTGACCCGGGTGCTCGAAGGCGACGCGCTGCAGCAGCCGCTGGCCGACGCCGGCTTCGACATCGTCGTGCAGGCCACCGTCTTCAGCTCGATCCTCGACGACGCCTTCCAGCAGCGGCTGGCCGCGCGCATGTGGCAATGGCTGCGCCCCGGCGGCGCCGTGCTCTGGTACGACTTCACCGTGGACAACCCGCGCAACGCCGACGTGCGCGGCGTGCCCCTGGCGCGGGTGCGGGCGCTGTTCCCCGCAGGCAGCATCCACGCCCGGCGCGTGACCCTCGCGCCGCCCATCGCGCGCCGCGTCGTGCGCCTGCATCCGGCGGCCTGGCGCGTGGCCAATGCCCTGCCGCTGCTGCGCACCCATGTGCTGGCCTGGATCGAGAAACCCGCTTGATACACTGGCGCGTCTGCATCACTGCATCAGATGAATGCCATGCGCACCACGCTCGACATCGACGACGACCTGCTGGCAGCGGCCAAGGAACTGGCCAGGCGCGAGGGTCGCACGGCCGGCGCCGTGGTCTCGGCCCTGCTGCGGCGGTCGCTCACCGCGCAGAGCCCGGTCGCCGCAGGCTCCAAGCCGGCCCGTGCAGCCCGTCACGTGGCCGGGTTCGAGCCTTTTCCCGCACGGCCGGGCGTCGTGACGACGAACGACGTCGTGAACGCCCTGCGCGACGCCGAAGGCGTGTGAATGCGGGCGCTGCTGGACGTCAACGTGCTGGTGGCGCTGTTCGACGCCGGGCACTTGCACCACGCGCTGGTCACCGACTGGCTGGCCGCACACCGGCGCCACGGCTGGGCTTCCTGTCCGTTGACGCAGAACGGCTGCCTGCGCGTGCTGTCGCTTCCCGCCTATCCCAATCCGCAGCCCATCACCCTCGTGGCCGAGCGCCTGACCCGCGCCACCGCCGACCGCAGCCATGCCTTCTGGCCCGATGCCCTGAGCCTGCTGGAGCCCGACCGCCTGCGCTGGGATCGCGTGCTGAGTCCGCGGCACGTGACCGATGTCTACCTCTTGGCACTGGCCGTGCAGCAGCAAGGCACGCTGGTGACACTGGACCGCTCGGTCGCCCTCGACGCCGTGCCCCAGGCGCAGAAGAAGCACCTCACGGTGCTGGGCGCGGCGCGATGAGACGCCAAAGGAGCGCATGGCCATGAGTCAGCCCGACCCGCAGCCCGCGCTGCCCTTCCTGCCCTTCGCGCTGCCCGAGATCGGCGACGAGGAGATCGCCGAGGTCGTCTCGGCGCTGAAGAGCGGCTGGGTCACGACGGGGCCGAAGACGGCGCAGTTCGAGCGCGATTTCGCGGCCTTCCTGGGGGCCGGCGGCGGCAGCGGCGACCTGCACTGCATCGCCGTCAACTCGGCCACCGCGGGGCTGCACCTGGCGCTGGAAGCCGTGGGCGTGGGCCCGGGCGACGAGGTCATCACCACCACCCACACCTTCACCGCCACCGCGGAGGTCGCGCGCTACCTGGGCGCCGACGTGCGGCTGGTCGACATCGACCCGGCCACGCTGAACATCGACCCGGCCGCGGTCGAGGCCGCCATCACGCCGCGCACCAAGGCCATCCTGCCGGTGCACTACGCCGGCCTGGCGGCCGACATGCCGGCGATCCTGGCCATCGCCAGGCGCCACGGCCTGAAGGTGGTCGAGGACGCCGCCCATGCGCTGCCCACCACCCGCGGCGGCCGGCTCGTCGGCACGCTGGCCAGCGACGCCACGGTGTTCAGCTTCTACGCCAACAAGACCATCACCACGGGTGAGGGCGGCATGCTGGTCACGCGCGACGCCGCGCTCGCCCAGCGGGCCAAGGTGATGCGCCTGCACGGCATGAGCCGCGATGCCTTCGACCGCTTCACGGCCACCGTGCCGAGCTGGTACTACGAGATCGTGGCCCCGGGCTTCAAGTACAACCTGACCGACATCGCCGCGGCCCTGGGCATCCACCAGCTGCGCCGGCTGCCGGGCTTCCAGCAGCAGCGCGAGCGCCTGGCCGCGGCCTACGACGCGGCGCTGGCCGGCCTGCCGCTGGTGCGGCCACCACGGGCGGCGGCAGGCGATACCCATGCCTGGCACCTGTACGTGGTGCGGCTCGCGGACGGCGCCGGGGTCGAACGCGACCGCTTCATCGAGCGCCTGTACGCGGCCGGCATCGGCTGCAGCGTGCACTACATCCCGCTGCACCTGCACCCGTACTGGCGCGACCGCTACGCGCTGACCCCGGCCATGTTCCCGCACAGCCAGCACGCCTACGAGCGCATGCTGAGCCTGCCGCTGTACACGCGCATGACCGAGGCCGACGTGGCGCGCGTGGCCGATGCGGTGCGCGCGGCGCTACGATGACCGGCCTTCGCGAAAGGTCCGCCATGAATGCCCTGACCCAGCCCAAGCTCACGCTCGAAGCCTATCTGGCCTGGGAGAACGAACAACCCGAGAGGCATGAGTTCCACCGCGGCGAGGTGTTTGCGATGGTCGGTGGGCGGCGCGCGCATGGGCGTGTGGTGTCGAACCTGAACCGCCGCTTGTCGGAGGCCCTCGACGGCTCGCCCTGCCAGGTCTTCGCCGAGACGATGAAGATCCAGATCGACGACGACGCGGTGCTCTACCCCGACGTCTTCGTCACCTGCGACCAGGCCGATCTGGCCACCGAGATGATCTTCCGCGCCCCGACGCTGGTGGTCGAGGTGCTCTCGCCCTCGACCCAGGCCTACGACCGCAGCCACAAGTTCGCGCTCTACCGCCGCATCGCCGCGCTGCGGGAATACATCCTGGTCGACCCCGACACGCGCCGTGTGGAGGCCTTCCGGCGCGGTGCCGACGGGCTGTGGGACCTGCACGACATGAGCGAGACGGCCACCATGGAAGCCGCGAGCATCGGCTGCGCCGTGCCGATGGCCGAGGTCTTCGCCGGCATCGACCCGCCCGCGGACGCCTGAGGTCATCGCCCCAGCGTGTCCAAGCGCCTCTTCGATCTGCTGCTGGCCGCCGCCGCGCTGTTGCTGCTGTCGCCGCTGATGCTGGCGGTGGCGCTCGCCATCCGGCTCGACTCGCCCGGCCCGGTGTTCTTCCGCCAGCAGCGCGTCGGCCGCCACGGCGTGCCCTTCAACATCCACAAGTTCCGCAGCATGCGCGACGGCGCCGCCGGCCCGGCACTCACCGTCGGCGCCGATCCGCGCATCACGCGTGTCGGCGCCTGGCTGCGGCGCCTGCGGCTGGACGAGCTGCCGCAGCTGATCGACGTGCTGCAGGGCACGATGAGCCTGGTCGGCCCGCGGCCCGAACTGCCGCGCTACGTGGCGCACTACCCGCCCGCGCTGCGCGACCTTGCGCTGGCCGTGCGGCCGGGCATCACCGACCCGTCGTCGCTCGCCTTCCTGGACGAAGCCGAACGGCTGGCCGCCGCCGCCGATCCCGAGCGCGAGTACATCGAACGCATCCTGCCGGCCAAGCTGCAGTGCGCCGCCGACTACGCCGCACGCGCCTCGCTGGGCACCGACCTGGGCGTGCTCTGGCGCACGGTGCGGGCCTTGTGGGGGCCGCGATGAAGGCCGGTGCCAGCGACTTCTGGGCCCGCGTCGAGGTCTTCCTGGCCCGGCTGCGCCCGCACCGCGAGCCGCTGACGATCGCGCTGGATGCGCTCACGGTGGTGGCCTGCTGGAACATCACCTACCTGTTCCGCCTCGGCTTCGAGCGCTGGCTGAGCGCGCGGCCGACCTACGACCCCTGGGTGCTGCTCGGCGTGGTCGTCGTCTATGCGCTGGCGAGCCTGGCCTTCAAGGTGCCGCAGAGCATGTGGCGCTTCTCGGGCTTCGGCGAGATCCAGCGCCTGACCCTGGCCTGCGCGCTGGCGGGCACCGTCTCGGCCGCGGCCGTGATCGGCCTGGGGCTGGTGAAGGTGCCGCGCGCGGTGCTGGCGCTGCACCCGGTGGTCACGCTGATGGGCCTGGCGCTGGTGCGCATCGCCTACCGCATGACCTACGAACACGCGCGCTCGCGCATCGCCGGCAGCCAGGGCGAGCTGCGGCGCGCCATCGTGCTGGGCGCCGGCGCCGCGGCGCGGCTGCTGCTCGCGGGCTTGCATGAACGCGGCTGGATCGTGCTGGGCCTGCTCGACGACGACCCGGCCAAGCGCGGTGCGCGCATCGCCGGCGTGCCGGTGCTCGGGCCGCTGGCCGCGCTGCCCGAGCAGGCGCGGCGCGGCGCGCTCACCCACGTCATCGTGGCGATGCCCTCGGCCACGCCAGCGCAGCGCCGGCGCGCCTTCGACCTGGCCGCGGCTACCGGCCTGCCGGTGGTCACGGTGCCCAGCGCGGACGAGCTGCGCACCGGCAAGAGCCGCATCGAGCGGCTGCGCGAGATCGAGCCCGAAGACCTGCTGGGCCGCGAGCCGGTGCTGCTGGACGAAGCCGGCATCGTGCAGACGCTGGCCGGCAAGACGGTGCTGGTCACTGGCGCCGGCGGCAGCATCGGCAGCGAGCTGTGCCGGCAGGCGGCCCGCTTCGCGCCCGCGCGGCTGGTGCTGCTGGAGCTGTCGGAGTTCAACCTCTACACCCTCGAGCAGGAGCTGTCGGCCGCGCACCCGCAGCTCGAGCTCGTGCCGCTGGTCGGCGACGTGAAGGACGCGGCCGCGCTGCGCGCCACCTGCCGGCGCTGGCGGCCGCAGGTGGTGTTCCATGCCGCGGCCTACAAGCACGTGCCGCTGATGGAAGACGCCAACGCCGCCGCGGCGCTGCGCAACAACACGCTGGGCACGCAGTGCGCGGCGCTGGCCGCGGCCGAATGCGGTGCCGAGCGCTTCGTGCTCGTCAGCACCGACAAGGCGGTGAACCCGACCAACGTGATGGGGGCCACCAAGCGCGCGGCCGAGATGGTGCTCAGCCTCCTGGCCGCCGAGCACCCCGGCACGCGCTTCATGGCCGTGCGCTTCGGCAACGTGCTGGGCTCCAGCGGCAGCGTGATCCCGAAGTTCAAGGAGCAGATCGCGCGCGGCGGCCCGGTGACGGTGACGCACCCCGACATCCTGCGCTACTTCATGACCATCCCCGAGGCCGCGCGCCTGGTGCTGCAGGCCGCGGCCATCGGCGAGAGCGGGCAGGTGCTGGTGCTGGACATGGGCGAGCCGGTGAAGATCGTCGACCTGGCGCGCGACCTCATCCGCCTGGCCGGCCACACCACGGCCGAGATCCCGATCGTGTTCTCGGGCCTGCGCCCGGGCGAGAAGCTCTACGAGGAGCTGCTGGCCGACGCCGACGACACGCTGCCCACCCCGGTGCCGCGGTTGCGCATCGCGCGCCTGAGCGAGCAGCCGCGCGCGCCGGTGCGCGAGCTGCTGGCCTGGGCGGTGCAGGCCACCGACGCCGAGGCCGCCGAGGTGCGCGCGCGGCTGGCGGCGGTGGTGGCCGAGTACCGGCCGGCCCGCGGCTGAGCCCCAGCTCGGCCGCGACTCAACGCCGACTCAACGACGACTCAGCGCCGACTCAGCCCGGCAGCGCGTGCAGCGCGGCGATCGGCAGGCGGCAGCGGATGCGCTGGCCCGGCGCCAGCGGCGCGGCGCCCTCGAGCAGGGTAAGCGCCGTGCCGTCGTCCAGCCGCAGGTCGACCTGGGCCTGGTGCAGGCCGAGGTGGCGCGCCGTCACCGTGGCCTCGAGCGTCCAATTAGCGGCGGCGGTGTCGCCGCTTTCGTTCTCGTCGGCCGCCGGGCCGGCCGGCGTCAGCGCGTTGACGGGGGCGGCCCAGCCGCCAGCGGGGGCGCCTCCCGCGGCCCGCACGGCCACTTCGGCCGGCAGCCGCTCGAACAGGTTGAAGGCGCCCAGGAAGCGTGCCACCGCGCGGCTGGCCGGGCGGCGCAGCAGCGCGTGCGGCGGCGCGAGCTGGGCCACGCGGCCGTCGAGCATCACCGCCACCTGGTCGGCCAGCTCCAGCGCCTCGCCGCGGTCGTGCGTGACCAGCACGCAGCTCTGGTGCAGCGCGCGCTGCAGCTCGCGGAAGGCGCGCCGCAGCGGCAGGCGGAACGATTCGTCGATGGCCGAGAACGGCTCGTCCAGCAGCAGCAGGGCCGGCTCGGGCGCCAGGGCGCGCGCCATCGCCACGCGCTGGCGCTGGCCGCCCGACAGCTGCGCCGGGCGCTGGCCGGCCAGCTCGGCCAGCTCGACCAGGCGCAGCAGCTCGTCGGCGCGCGCGCTGGCGCGGGCCGGCGCCCAGCCCTGCGCCAGCGGGCCGAAGCGGATGTTCTCGCGCACGCTCAGGTTGGGGAACAGCGCGTAGTGCTGGAACACCAGCCCCACGCCGCGCTGCTGCGGCGGCAGCCCGCTCACGTCGCGCCCGCCGATGGCGATGCGCCCCTCGCCCGGCGCCACCAGGCCGGCGACGGCGCGCAGCAGCGTGGTCTTGCCGCAGCCCGAGGGCCCCAGCAGCGCCAGCGTGGCGCCGCGCGCCAGGGCAAAGTCCACGCCCTGCACCACGGCGCGGCCGCCGAGCCGCACGCTCAGCGCCTGGACCTGCAGGGCCGGCTCGGGCGGGCTCATCGCGGTCTCGGTGCCGTCAGCCACTGCACCAGCGCGGCCAGCCCGCCCACGATGCCCAAGCTCAGGCCGATCAGCGCCGCGGCGCGGTGGCCGCTGCTCACGCGCAGGCTGTTCATCAGCGGCTGCAGCAGCTCGTTGCTGCCGCCCAGCAGCAGGTTGGCGATGGCGAACTCCAGCGCCGCCGCCGACAGCGCCAGCAGGTAGGCTGCCGCCAGCGCCGGCACCAGCAGCGGCAGCAGCACGCGGCGCAGCGTGTGGCGGTCGGGCGCGCCCAGCGTGCGCCCGGCTTCCAGCAGCGGCAGCACCTCGATCCGCTGCAGCGCCGCGCCCAGCGTGCGGTGCACGAGCGGAAACGACAGCGGCGTCAGCAGCAGCAGGTAGAGCAGCCGGGTGTCGATCCAGCCGCCCCAGCGGCCGACGAAGATCTCCAGCGCCGCGATCGCCACCACCACCGGCGGGATCGCATACGGCAGCTGCGCCAGCAGGTCCAGCGCGGCCAGCAGCCGGGGCGCGTACAGGCGCGCGGCCAGCGTGGCGGCAGCGCCCAGGCCGGTGGCCAGGCTGGCGCTGGCGAAGGCCACCACCAGCGTGCGCAGCGTGGCCGCACCCACGCGCGGGTCGGCCGCCAGCTCGGCAAACCAGGCCAGCGTGGCGCCCTCGGGCCACAGGCTGCGGTCCCAGCGCCGGCTCAGCGCGTACAGCAGCACCACCAGCGGCGGCAGCACGACCGCCACGCCCACCAGCGCGGCCGCCAGGCCGGCCGCCAGCCGGGCCAGCCCCGCCAGCCCGCGCTGCCGCGCGCGCCCGCCGGTGCGCGGCGCG
>JAGWLO010000123.1 GCA_028872015.1 Burkholderiales bacterium
CGGCCTGCGCGCCCCACAGCACCCACTGGATGGCGGTCGACTCTTCCTGCCGTTCGTCCCCATTGCCCCGCCGGTGGTTGCTGATCGCGGTGACGGTGCCCTTGGCCAGCTGGCCGTCGCGGCCCTTGACGTATTCCAGCCGCACGCCGCTGGCCAGGTGAGCGTTGCGCTGTTCGACTCGAACGAATGCCATGATGAAGACTCCTTGCGGAGAGGTCCCAGCCGGGCCCCGGTTTTGGTGCCCTGAAGACTGATCCTCTCGCTCGGACTCACCTCGTTCCCGCCCTGGGGCGGGCGGAGGGTGGGGGATGGCCCCTTCCCTCACGGGGAGGGGTTGGGGATGGGTGGTCTTCCCCGCAGCCGAAGCGGTGAGCCGGTTACCCGGCCCACCGTCTTGAGATCCCCCCACAAGTCCCCCTCACTGGCTGACGGGGGCGCGTGGGGGGAGCGCGGTGGGCCGACCGGCGCGAAGGCTGCCCCGCCTTAGACACGGGCCGGCGCGACAGCGGCCGGCGTGACAGGTACCCCTGGCGCGGCGGCTGCAGCAAGGGGCCCGCCCAACGGCACGATGACCGGCGGCCCTGCGACCGGCGTGACACCGAGCGCAGCGAATGGCGCGTCGGTCGAGCCGGGCATCGCACGCGTCGCATCAGCCGCAGGCAGCTGCTGTTCGCGCTTGGCCGTTGGCAATTCCCAGCAGCGGCCCGGCATCGGGCGTGGCGGGTGACCGGGGTGCCGATCTGGTCGGCGCGCCGCGAACGGAGCCTGCGGAGTGATCGTCGTGCCGACCAGTTCGGCAAGCAGGCGTCGTTCGCGCCCAGCGCGAAGGAATCAGCGCCGGCGATCCCCGGTCACGGGAACGGGCCGCTGCTCGACACGTCCGCCGGCAACGCCGGCCTGGCCGTGTTGGCGCCAGGGATGGAAGCCCGAAGGGTCGAGACGCTGTACCCGGCGGCTCGATGCACAGCACGACAGCCCGGTCCCGCGCAGCGGGAGACGCCCGGGTCTGTGGCAGTGCGAGTCATCACCGCGGCCACAGCAACCACCGACGGCAGCGCCGCCCGCTGCTATGCCAAGAAAAATCTCCGCGGCGGAACGCTTCCGTCGACTCTGGGTCAACCGTCGATCGTCATACACCCGGAGCTCAAGCCGCGGCAGCGCATGATCGCGCGCGACTTCAAAGTCGCGCCAGAAGCGCGACGCCGGCCCACGACGTTTGCGCAAGGCGCAGCGACAACATCGGGCCAGCTATCCCTTGACGAGCGGAATGGTAAGGCCGAAGCGCCTGCGACGGTCAATCGCTCAGGCACCGAGAGTCAAGATCTCGATGACCAGGAACCGCCACTTCCTGCCGGGCGACTCGCCGACAAGTCAAAACTAGGTTCGGCGGGCAGTGCGGACGGGCCTGGCTTGCCGGTTCAACGAATGCTGCCGCCGGAACCTGCCCTTCCTGGCTCGCCCAGCGTCGGGGTGCTGTACGTCGTAACCGGCCTGTCAATGTCTTCGAGCAGATGCAACTGCTTGATGCACCACGGCTGGCCGGCCAGCGGCAGCTTCCTCGGGTCGCGAACTCACCCAACCGGCCACAAGGGTACGCTCGGTGGGTGCAGGCTGACGGTCCGCAAAGAGGCCTCGACCGGCCATTCGCCGAGCGAATGCGCATGCGCTGCGTGACGCACCGCAATATCGGTCGCACAACCGGGATCGCCTCGAAGTGAAATTGGAAGACGCCCAATTCGCGCGCCGCGTCACACGATGCCTCGACATCGACGACGTCGACCCGCCTGACTCAGCGATCGGCGCCGGTATCGATCGGGCCTTCGGACACCGAGCGGCCGTCCGCATAGGCGTGCATGACCTGTCGCAACGTCTTCATCTGCTGGCGGAAGTTCGTGCATCCGGAACACATGAGCAGATGCGAGTGCAACGAGACCTGCTCGCCGAGACCAAGCCGACGCTCCAGTTCCTGAGAGCACAGCGCCGTGACTTCCTTGCAGGTCAGCATGTCCCGTCCCCTGGCCGGCCCCAGCCGGCATCCATGCAGCCGCGCAGCTTCATGCGGGCGCGGTGCAGCATCACATGGCAGTTGGACATCGACAGACCGAGCTGGCTGCAGATGTCCGCCGAATCGAAGCCGAGGAACTCCCGCATCATGAACACGCGGCCAGTGTTCTGCGGCAGGTGATCCAAGCAGGCCTCGAAGACCCGCCAGAACTGCCGGGTCTGCATCGAGGCTTCGGGGCTCGGCCACGCGGCCGGCCGCGCGTCGTCTCGCCACCGGCCCTTCTCGCTGAACAGGACGTCGAGCCGCTCCTGCCAATCTTCGCCGTCCTCGACCAGGCTGGACATCGGCACGCTGCGCTTGGCCTGGCGCAAGTGGTCGATGATGCGGTTGCGCAGGATCGCGAAAACCCAGCTCTTCAGGGTGGACTGGCCGGCAAAGGTCTCCGAATGCCGCAGCGCCGCTTCGATGGATTCCTGCACGAGATCTTCGGCAGCCTCCAGGTTCCGCAGCTGCAGCTGCGCGAAGCGCAGCATGTCGGCCCGCAAGGCGGTCAGCCGTTCGGCACTGACGCCCACGGCCGCGGTGCCGGCGACCTGAGGCAATGGCGAAGCGTCGGATCCGGCTCGCATCATGGCCACCTGCATCGCTCGTCGCGCCGGTACGGCGCAGCCGGATCGCTGCTCCCAAGCTTGCCGCACAAGCACCGTACGGCGGCGGCCTGCGGGGCCCGGCCACTATGGGCCCTGCGGCCTTGCCAGCGCACGCTGCGCTCGATCGCCTGGGCCATGTCGAGTGCGTCTTTCACGGCGCGGGGACGGACGGACGAGGTAACGGCATCAGCGCACGCGCCGCCAGGAAGGTCGCCACCAGCAGCCCGGTACCGATGCCAACCGAGACCGTGAAGCGCCAATCAGCAACCGCGATCACTTGGGGCAGCAGCCCGATCGCGAGTGCCGGCGGGATGTGCACCCGCAGCAGCCGCAGTGCCGCGATGCCCGCGGCCAGGGTCAGCACGACCGACAGCGGGCCCACGCCGAAGACGTCGACCAAGCCGACGCCGGCGGCAGCGATGGAGGTGCAGGCCAGCGGCAGCGCGAACGGCCGCGCCGCCCACGGGCAGACCTCCGCGTGGGCGAACATTTCGAAAGCAACGACCACGAGCGGCGGGAAGAGGATCAATCGGAGACCCGTGAAGGCGCCCAGCGCAAAAACCGCCGCCAGGAAAGCGATGAAGATGGGCAACCAGGCGTAACGCAATGGGGCGCGCTCCATCTCGTCGTCGGTATCGCCGACCGGCACGGCGGTGATGTGCGACGCCACGGCCCTGCGGTAGGCGACCGATGTCAGCGCGAGGCCGACGGTACCGAAAGCGATCGAGGTCGGGTACCACCAGCTGGTCACACCCAGCGCCAGGGGCAGGAACGCAGCCGAAATCGCCGGCGCGACCTGTGAGCGCAACAGCCGGATCACGAGCATCGCGCAGCCGATGGACAGCGCCACCGAGACCACGCCGTAAGGCATCGAGCGCGCGATCAGCGTGCCCACGCACGCCGTCGCCACCGGCGTGACGGCGAGCATGCGCGGCGATTTCGCCCACACGCCGGCGGGACGGACGAAGACGTCGTAGGCCAGGGCCGCGAGTTCGGGAAAGAGCACGTAGGTGACCCCGGTCAGCACGGCCGCTTGCGCGATCGCGCCGAGATACAGCAGCGAAGCCAGCTCGCCCAGGATCAGCAGGTTCAGGATACGCTGGCCCGCAGCGCTTGAGGAGGTCATCGCAGTGGACTCGAATCGCATTGGGACGTGTCGTCGGCGCACGGGGCGCGGGCGAGGGGTGATCAGACCGGATGGAGCATCATCGTCACACTAAGCGAAGTGGGCTCGCAAGGCGCGCATCGCCGCCTCCTGCGAGTGGCCCGCGGCGATGTCCTCCTTGCGCAGGACGAGAAAGGTCGAGCCGCGCTCCGTGGCCGCCGGCGGCCGGTAGGCTGCCGGCCCCGCGATCACCGGCGAGGGCACCTGGTCCTTGACCGCGCGCAGCGCGCTGACCTTGACGGTGTCGAGGTCGGCCAGCCCCGCGAAGACGACCGGCAGGTCTGGCCGCTTCTCGCGGATCAGGCGGAACACGGTCGCGGCATCAGCGTTGATGCTGGACGACAGCGCCGTGGAGATGACGGCGCCCTGCAGGGCAGGCCGCCCCAGCGCTTCGGCGAGCTGCTCCAGGCTGGCCGCACCCACCGGCACATAGCCCGCGGCCGCCAGGAACGGTCGCATCTCGTTGACGATGAAGGTGTGCGGGCGGGCCAGCAGCACGCGCTTCTCTACGGCCATCAGAATGCTCCAGGTTCTGGTGAACGCCGGGCCATGACGCGCACGGCACCGACGTATTGGATGTACGACAGGATGGCCACCGCCCCAGTGGGAACGGCCTACCCTCTACTGTTAGCCAAGACGATGGACACCCCAAAACCTTACAGACCGCGAGCGGACATGTTGTAAGGAATCGGGTACTCGCTCGTCCAACGAGACAAATTCACGACGGATCGCCCATGCACGCCACCCTGCCACTCCTCTCCCGCACCGACTTCCCGGCGCTGCGCCGCCGCTCCGTCGATACGCTGCAGGTCAATCTCGGCTACCGCTGCAACCAGAGCTGCGTGCACTGCCACGTCAACGCAGGACCGAACCGCACCGAGGAGATGTCGGCCGACACCATCGCCGCCGTCATCGCCTTCCTGGGGGCCAGCCCCTCGGTGCGCACGCTCGACCTGACCGGCGGCGCGCCCGAGCTCAACCGCCATTTCCGCGAACTGGTGGTTGCCGCGCGCCTGCGCGGGGTGCGGGTCATCGACCGCTGCAATCTGACCATCCTGGAAGAGCCCGGCCACGAGGACCTGGCCGACTTTCTGGCAGAGCACGAGGTCGAAGTCGTGGCCTCGATGCCCTGCTATCTCGAGGACAACGTCGACCGCCAGCGCGGCAAGGGCACCTTCGATGCCAGCATCCGCGGCCTGCAGCGGCTGAACGCGCTGGGCTACGGCCGGCCCGGCTCGGGCCTCGTTCTGAACCTGGTCTACAACCCGCAGGGGGCCAGCCTGCCACCCGGGCAGGAAGCGCTGGAGAGCGACTACAAGCGCCACCTTGGCGAGCGCTACGGGGTCGACTTCAATCAGCTCTTCACGCTGGCCAATATGCCGATCCAGCGCTTCGGCTCGATGCTCGTCTCCAAGGGTGAGTTCAATCGGTACATGGACTTGCTGCGCAGCGCGCACCGGCCGGAGAACCTGGCCCAGGTCATGTGCCGCAGCCTGCTCAGCGTCGACTGGCAGGGCTGGCTCTACGACTGCGACTTCAACCAGCAGCTCGGTCTGCCCATTGGCCAGGCCGGCAAGCCGCGCCTGCACCTCAGCGAGATCACCTCCGACGACCTGGAAGACCGCCCGATCCGCGTCGCCGACCACTGCTTCGGCTGCACCGCGGGCCAGGGCTCGAGCTGCGGCGGCGCGCTGGCCGACGCCACCGCGCCCGCACCGAGCTGCGCACACTGAGCGTCGGCCACCGCACCGACCCGGACACCCTTCTGCACACCGTCACGAGACTCTATCGATGAATCCGATGCAAGGTTTTTTCTTCTGGGGCTTCCTCGTCGTCTTCGGCGTCGTGATGTACCTCGTCGCGCCTCGCTCCAGGGACGAAGCCGGCTTCTTCCGCGGCCACGACGACCAGGGCCGGCCGGCCTCGGGCTGGGCGCTGACGATGAGCATCTTCATCAGTTGGATCTTTGCCAAGTCGGTCACCAATGCCGCCAACCTGGGCGCCACCTACGGCGTCGTCGGCGGCCTGGCCTATGCCACCTACTGGCTGTCGATCCCGGTGGCCGGGATCGTGATCCACCGCCTGCGCACGCGCGAAGGCGCCACCGGCATGGTGCCCTTCCTGATCGGCAAGTACGGTCGCGGTGCCGCGCTGTCGTTCTCGCTGGCGAT
>JAGWLO010000124.1 GCA_028872015.1 Burkholderiales bacterium
GGCGGTCTCGCGCTGCAGGGCAGCGGCGCGCAGGCCCTCAATGGCACCTGCGAGATGGCTGGCGATGGTTTCCAGCAAGGCACGGTCATCGTCCGAGAGGGTCCGCGGCTCGCGGTAGAACAGGTTGAGCTCGCCCACCATGCGCTCATGCAGCCGCACAGGCACGCTGATGATGGTCTGGAATCCTTCTTTGGCGCAGTGACCCAGCCGCGACGCAGGGCCGTCGGGCAGGATGGGAATCACCCGCGTCATGGCAGCGCCCTGAGGCTGCCCACACAGGCACTCCCCGGTGGGAATGCACAGCTCTTCGTCGATCACTGCCTGCGGCAGGCAGTCAGACGCCAGCAGCAGGTACTTGCCGTTGGCCTCGTCCGACCAGCGCACGGCCGAGGCGTCGGCGCGGGCCACCTGGCGCACCTGCCTGGCGATGCCCTGCGCCAGCGTCTGCAGCGTCTCGGCGCGCGCCACGAAGGCCGCAGACTCGTACAGGGCGGCCAGGCGCGACCGCTGGGCCTCCAAGTGCTCCGTCTTCTCCTGAACCTTGGATTCCAGGTGCTGGTACAGGCCCTGCAGGGTTTCAGCCATGCGGTTGAAGCCGGCGGCCAGGGCACCGAATTCGTCTTGGGCGCCCGGGTCGACGCGTGCGCCCAGGTCGCCCGCCTCGACGCGCGCCAGCCCGGCCTGCAGCCGGGTCAGCGGATTGAAGATGAACAGGTAAGCGGAGTAGAGCAGCGCGATCGCGCTTCCGATGGTCAGTGCCACCATCACGAACTGCACCGCATTGAGCATGGTCGTCAAGCGGGACAGTTGGTGCTCGATGGCCGAAACGAAGGCATCGATGCGTGCCACGAAGGCATCGGCCTGCTGCGCACCGCGCCGGGGATCCGGCGAAGGCAAGGTGGCCCACTGGCCCCTGAGCGTCGACCAGTCGCTCTGCACCGCCGCAAAGGCCTGCTGCGATGCGGCGTCCTGCGGGACGAGCAGCGGGCGGGCCGGATCACCGAGGCGCAGCACTTCCACGCTTTGATCGAACTGCGCCATCTGCTCGACCATCTGCTGGGCGTCTTCGCGCGCCAATGTCTGCGCCATGCGCCAGGTCTGCATGCGCATCCGGCCGGCTTCGTTGACCGCCGCCGCGCCGCCTTCCAGTTGCCAGGTCACCCAGAGCGTCAGGCCGATCGATGCAAAGGCCATCAGCAGCAAGGCGCTCCCGATGGCGCCCAGCTTGGCCGAAAGACTCCAGGCGCGAGGCATCCGCACACTCTACTGGAGACCTGAGTGCGACCGACACGGCCCGGCACCTGCGGGGGCAGCCCGTGCTGCGGGCGCGAAACCCCCCTGCTGCACGTCGAAGGCGCGCACCCCGCCGTCCTCGATCGGGCTGTGCCCGCCGTGCAGGGCCAGCGCGCCGCCCCACCGCGCTCGCGCACCATCGGGCAGTCCCCCACGGTGCCTGAAGTGCGAGCGGTGCGGCCGGAACGCGTCGGTCTGGATGCGCTGCAGGAGCCGGTCGGGCGTGGCGGGTCTGTTCTGCGTCACTGCACCAAGGGCGACTCGGCCGCCTCCAGGTCGACGCCCGCCAACGTGGCTGCGCCCGCCAACAGTCGCAGGTATTGGCGCAGTGCGGTGGCGTAGGCTTGCTGGCGCAGCCCCTGCGCCACGGCCGATCTCACCGCCTCGAACGCCGGATCCAGGCCCGGTTCGCGCGCCAGCACCTCCACCACGTGCAGCCCGAAGCGGCTGTGCACCAGATGCGGCAGGACGCCCACCTCGAGCTTGCCGAAGATCTCGCGTGCGAGCTCCGGCGCGCAGTCGTCGGTCGTCAGCCAGCCCAGAGCGCCACCCTCAGCCCCGCTGGGGCAGTTCGACGTGACCAAGGCCGCTGCCGAAAAGCGATCATCACCGTGGGGAGAAGCGCAACGCACATCCAGCAGGCAGGCCTCGGCCCGCTGGCGCAGCGCGTTCACATCCACACCGGGCGTGACGGCGAACAGCACATGGCGCAGCAGCACGCGCTCACCGACGGCGTAGCGGCCACGCTGGGCCGCATGGTGTCGGCGCAGGGCCTCCTCCGACGGTTCAGGCACATGCAACTCGCGGTCCAGCAACGCTTCGATGGCCGTGCTGGCGGCTTCCGTCATGGCGCCGCCGAGGGGCAGCGGGTCGTCGGCCGCCAACAGGCCTGCCTGTAGGGCGGCCTGGCGTAGCAGCTCGGCACAGGCCCGCTGCCGGATGGACTCCGTCGTCAGCGCTTCGTCGGCGTGCGCCAGCACGACGCCGTTGACCTGGGGGAGCACGGATGGGGTGGTGTTCATGGTCTGGGCCTGCGCGTGAGAGTGGGCGCGCGTTCAACCGTTGCGCCGCGGCTGACTCTGCCCCAAGGGCACGTTCAGCCGACGGGCACGCACCAGCTGGTAGGGGCGAACCAGGTAAGCCAGCGTGCCGAAGCCGCTCCACACATGCACCAGCCGGCTGAAGGGAAACAGCAGGAAGATCGTCATGCCGAGCAGCATGTGCGCCTGGAAGCGCCACTCGACTCCAGCCACGAGTTCGGCATTCGGCTGCATCCGCACGATGCCCTGCAGGTACTCGGCCAGCTTCAGCATCGTCTGCGGATCCTTTACGTGATGCAGCGAGGCCGGCAGGGTCGAAAGGCCGATGACCAGCTGCACCCACAGGATGACCAGGATGGCGATGTCGGTGCGGTGACTGGTCAGGCGGATGCGCGGGTCGAACAGGCGGCGGTGCAGCAGCATGGTCAGGCCGATGAAGCACAGGCCCCCGGCGATGCCGCCGGCCACCACGGCCATCAGTTGCTTCTGCGAGGCGCTGACGAAGGTCTCGTACAGACCGTGCGGCGTCAGTTGCCCGAACAGGTGGCCGAAGAACAGGAACAGGATGCCGCCGTGGAACAGGTTGCTGCCCCAGCGCAGCTGGGCCTTGCGCAGCAGCTGAGAGCTGTCGCTTTTCCAGGTGTACTGGTCGCGGTCGAAGCGGGCCAGGCTGCCCATGAAAAAGACAGCCAGGCAAAGGTACGGGTAGACGTCGAAGGCAAAGTTGTGGAGGGCGTTCATGCGGACGCTCCCGGCGTGACTGGGTTGCCGGTGCGTACGGGTGCACGCACGATCTGGATCGGTTGCGTCTGCCTCGGCCGTGCCTGGCCTTGCGTGGAACAGCCGTCGAATGCCATGGGCTCTGCCCAGCTCTCGTCGAGCTCAGGCTCAGGCGGCACAGTGACGGCCTGCGCCTTCTCGCCCGCCAGGTCCAGCAACGCCGCCAGTACGCAGGCATGCGCGGCCTCGCGGCGCAGCAGCGCACTGAAGATCAATTGCAGGATGTGCGCCATCTCGCCCAGGAAGGCCTTGGCCTGCGCCGGGGGCTGGGTCGATGCGTACTGCAGCACCACCGTCAGGTGATCGGGCAATTCGCCCGGCGCCAGGAACAGGCCGGCGGCCTCGTAGGTCTGGCACAGGTCCACCATGGCGGGGCCGCGGTCGCGGCCGTCGCCGTGCACATGCTCGAACAGGTGCAGCGCGGTGCCGCGGCCGCGGTCGAACAGCTCGACGTGCTCGGCCTCGATGTCCAGCGCGCGGCGCGGTTGGCCGCGGTCGGACAGGCGGTCCATCAGCGCATTCAGCTCGGCCAGGCGGCCGAAGGTCAACGCGCGTTCGTCGCGCAGGGCCGTGCGCAGCTCGGGCAGGTGGGCGCGCAGTTCGGCGTCGGGGTAGCTGAGCAGATGCGCCAGCACGCGCAGGGTCCGCGTCGCCGGCCGCGGGGTGTTGTCGAAGAAGCTCATGTCAGACCCCCGCCTTGATGGGAATGGTGCGCTTCTTCTCGCTGCCGAAGAGACTGGTCTCGGTGACCCCTTCGCTGCAGCCGTTGCCGAAGCTGAAGCCGCAGCCGCCGCGCACGTTGAAGGCGTTCTCTGCGTATTCGCGGTGCGTGGTCGGGATCACGAAGCGGTCCTCGTAGTTCGCGATCGCCATCACGCGGTACATCGCTTCCACCTCGTTGACGCTCAGCTTGACCTGGTCGATGGCGGCATGGTTGGCGATGCCGTCCACGTGCTTGGCGCGCTGGTAGGCCCGCATGGCCAGCATGCGCTCCAGCGCTCGAATCACGGGCGCGGGGTCGCCGGCCGTCAGCAGGTTGGCCAGGTACTTGACCGGGATGCGCAGCTGGCGGACGTCCGGGATCTCGCCGTTGCTGCCCACCTGCCCGGCGTGGGCCGCTGCGGTGATGGGGCTGAGCGGCGGCACGTACCAGACCATGGGCAGCGTGCGGTATTCCGGGTGCAGCGGCAGCGCCACCTTCCAGTCCACCGCCATCTTGTAGACCGGACTGGTCTTCGCGGCTTCCAGCCAGTTCTCGGGGATGCCGTCCTTGCGTGCCTGCGCGATGACGGCGGGGTCTTGCGGGTCCAGGAAGATGTCCAGCTGAGCCTGGTACAGGTCCTTGTCGCGTGCAACACTGGCCGCTTCCTCGATGCGATCGGCGTCGTACAGCAATACGCCCAGGTAGCGGATGCGGCCGACGCAGGTCTCGCTGCACACCGTGGGCTGGCCGGCTTCGATGCGCGGGTAGCAGAAGATGCACTTCTCCGCCTTGCCGCTCTTCCAGTTGTAGTAGATCTTCTTGTACGGACATCCCGAGACGCACATGCGCCAGCCGCGGCACTTGTCCTGGTCGATGAGGACGATGCCGTCCTCTTCCCGCTTGTAGATGCTGCCGCTGGGGCACGAGGCCACGCACGCCGGGTTCAGGCAGTGCTCGCACAGCCGCGGCAGGTACATCATGAAGGTGTTCTCGAACTGGCCGTAGATGTCCTTCTGGATGTCGTCGAAGTTGCGGTCCTTGCTGCGCTTGGCAAACTCGCCACCCAGGATTTCCTCCCAGTTCGGTCCCCACTCGATCTTCTCCATGCGCTGGCCGGTGATCAGGCTGCGCGGTCGCGCGGTGGGCGCGTGCTTCATCTCGGGTGCCGACTGCAGGTGGTCGTAGTCGAAGGTGTAGGGTTCGTAGTAGTCGTCGATCTGCGGCAGGTTGGGGTTGGCGAAGATGCGCATCAACAGCTTCCACTTGCCGCCCTGGCGCGGGCTGATGGAGCCGTCGGCTTTGCGGATCCAGCCGCCGTTCCACTTGTCCTGGTTCTCCCACTCCTTGGGATAGCCGATGCCTGGCTTGGTCTCGACGTTGTTGAACCAGGCGTACTCGACGCCGGGCCGGCTGGTCCAGACGTTCTTGCAGGTCACCGAGCAGGTGTGGCAGCCGATGCACTTGTCGAGGTTGAGCACCATGCCGATCTGAGCACGCACTTTCACGGGTTCTCTCCCTGCGATTGGTAGGCGGCGGCGAGGTGGTCATCGCGCGGGGTGTCGAGCCAGTCGACCTTGTCCATCTTGCGCACGACGACGAACTCGTCACGGTTGGTGCCGATGGTTCCGTAGTAGTTGAAGCCGTAGCTCAGTTGCGCGTAGCCGCCGATCATGTGCGTGGGCTTCAACACGATGCGTGTCACGCTGTTGTGGATGCCGCCGCGCACGCCGGTGATCTGCGAGCCTGGCGTGTTGATGATCTTCTCCTGCGCGTGGTACATCATCAGCATGCCCGGATTCACCCGCTGACTGACCACCGCGCGCGCCGCGATCGCGCCGTTGATGTTGAAGACCTCGACCCAGTCGTTGTCGGCGATGCCGGCTTTCGCCGCGTCGTCCTCGCTCAGCCACACCACGGGGCCGCCGCGGTTGAGCGTGAGCATCAGCAGGTTGTCGCTGTAGGTGCTGTGGATGCCCCACTTCTGGTGCGGCGTGATGAAGTTCAGCAGGATCTCGGTGTTGCCGTTGGGCTTGAGGTTGTGGATGCCTGCGGTCGTCTTCAGGTCCACCGGCGGCCGGTAGCTGCTGAAGCCCTCGCCGAAGGCCAGCATCCAGGGGTGGTCCTGGTAGAACTGCTGGCGCCCGGTCAGCGTGCGCCAGGGG
>JAGWLO010000125.1 GCA_028872015.1 Burkholderiales bacterium
GTAGCGCTCGGGGTCGCCCGGCTCGGGCACGCCGAGCACGCGGCACAGGTCGATGAAGTGGGCCTGGGCACCGGCGCGTTCGCCCAGCGCATGGGCGGGCGAGCCCGCCGCCCACTTGCGGATGAATTCCTGCGCCTGCATCCGCCCTGCTCCCGCACCGCCGCGATGCCCCCGATTTCATCATGGTCACGGCGCGCCGGCTGCATCCGGCCCGGCCGCGGCGGCGTAGGGCGTGGAGTCGGCCGGCCTCCGCGGGGCATTCCTCCCGCGGCCGGGCCTGCCGCGCAACCCACAACCGAACGGAGATGCCCCTCATGAAGCGATCCCTCCTGGCCCTCGCGGTCGTCGCATCGTCCACCCTCGTGGCCTGCGGCGGTGGCAACGGCAGCACCAACGCGGCCCAGTTCCCGCAGAACACCGACATGTGGCAGGGCCTGGGTGGCGACACCAAGGCGCCGGCGGCGGTGTCCAAGGTGGTCAACGACGCCGTCACGGGGCTGCTGGCCGACCCGAAGACGGCGCCCTACTTCGCCAACATCGGCAAGCCGGGCCACGATTCGGCCGACCGCCTCACGGCTTGCCTGAACCTGCAGTTCGACGCCCTCTTCGGCGGCCCCTACAGCTACCCCGGCCAGGTGGTGGCCGACGGCCGGCTGCAGACCTGCGACGACATGGCCACCGCGCATGCCGACGTGGGCATCCCGGGCTGCGTGTTCGACCAGTTCATCGGCGACCTGGCCGGCGCGCTCACCGCCGACGGCGTGCCGCAGGCCTACATCAACCGCGCCGCGCCGGTGCTGGTGGGCCTGAAGGGCCAGGTCGTCTCCACCACCCCGATGTACCTGGGCCCGAACACGGCCCAGAACTGCCAATGAACGCGGCGCGCCCGATGCCGGGCACCGGGCCCGGCCTGCCCGGCCCGCGCGGCAGCGGCGCCGGGGCTTCGCGCTGGGCACGGCACCGCCGCAAGGCGGTGGCGGCCTTGGTGGGCACGGGCGCGCTGCTGGCCGCCGTGGGCTGGATGCACACCCCGTCGGGCCTGAAGGCGCTGGCCGCGCTGGGCGTGGCCTGCCCCGTGTTCGGCGCCACCAGCGCGCAGGTGTCCGACCTGCGCGAGATGGGCCTGGGCCCGCTGCGCGGCGCGACGCCGGCGCCCGCACGGCCGGCGCTGGGCCTGGCGCTGGACCGCACCACCGAGCCGCAGGCGCGGGCCTGGGTCCAGGCCCGCGGCATCGCCTGCGACGCCATCACCCAGGGCTACCGGCACCTGCGCTGCCGCGGCTTCGACGCCGCGACGGTGGGCGTGGCCGGGCCGCCGGTGAGCGAGATGTGGCTCAGCTTCGGACCGCAGGGCACGCTGGTGGCGGTCGACCTGTACCGGCGCGGCCTGGCACCGGCCGACGAGGCCCTGGCCTGGCGCGACGCCACCGCCCGGCTGCAGGCCGCGCTGGGCCCGCCCACCTCCGCCTACGGCAACGCCGCGCCGCAGGCCCTGCAGGCGCAGACGCTGGCCGCAGCCGGGGTGCAGTACCGCTATGCCGACTACATCGCCAGCGTGACGGCGTCCGAGATCCCGCGCAGCGGGCTGGCGGTGCGCGAGCAGTACCTGTCGGCGCGGGCCCCGCGCTCGTAGCGGGTCAGGCCCGGGCCGGGGGCTGACATCGCCCCCGGCAGGGCCTACGCTCGCGCGCATGCGCCCTGCCCCCACCCTGGCCGATCTGCGCCGCCATGCCATCGCGCGCAGCCTGTTCGCGCCCACCACGCTGCCGCGCGCCATCGCCCGCCTGGGCTTCGTGCAGGCCGACCCGATCCGGGCCCCGGCGCGGGCACAAGACCTGACGCTGCGCCACCGCGTGCGCGACTACCGCGCCGGCGACCTGGAGCGCCGCTACCCGCGGCTGGCGGTGGAGGAAGACTTCTTCGTCAACTACGGCTTCGTGCCGCGCCACCTGCAGGCGCTGATGCACCCGCGCACGCCGCGCACCGCGTGGCCGCGGTCGCGCCACGCGCAGGCCGCCGCGGTGCTGGCCTTCGTGCGCGAGCGCGGCACGGTGCACCCGCGCGAGGTGGACGCGCATTTCGCGCACGGCAAGGTCAGGAACTGGTTCGGCGGCAGCAGCAACGCCAGCACCCAGCTGCTGGACGCGATGCACTACCGCGGCCTGCTGCGCATCGCGCGGCGCGACGGCGGCGTGCGCGTGTACGCGGCGCGCGAGGCGCATGCGCCGCCCGGCGACCCCGCCGCCGCCTTCGATGCGCTGGCCGACGTGGTGGTGGCCAAGTACGCGCCGCTGCCCGAGCGCACGCTGTCCGAGCTGGTGCTGCGGCTGCGCGTGGCCGTGCCGCAGTGGGGCGACCAGCGCACGGCGGCGCTGCAGCGGACCAAGGCCCGCCTGCCCTCGGCCCGCATCGACGGCGTGAACTGGTACTGGCCGGCCGGCGAGAACCCGGCCAGCCGGCGCCACGCGCCCGACGAGCAGGTGCGGCTGCTGGCGCCCTTCGACCCGGTGGTCTGGGACCGCCGGCGCTTCGAGGCCTTCTGGGGCTGGGCCTACCGCTTCGAGGCCTACACGCCGGCGCCCAGGCGCGTGCGCGGCTACTACGCGCTGCCCCTGCTGTGGCACGAGCAGGTCATCGGCTGGGGCAACATCGGCTGGCAGGACGGCACCCTGGCCGCCGACCTCGGCTATGTCGCCGGCCGGGCGCCGCGCGGCGCCGCCTTCGGCCGTGCGCTCGACGCCGAGCTCGAGCGCCTGCGCCTGTTCCTCGCCGGCTGAACGCGCCGGCGGCGGCCCTTCAGGGCCGCGGCTGCGCCCGCTGCCCGAGCGCCAGCAGCGCGCCCAGGGCCAGCGCACCCGCGCTGATCGCCAGCCCGCGCGCCAGGCCGCCCGGCCCGTCGGCGATGCGGCCCACCAGGCTCGGCCCGACGATCTGGCCGGCGGCAAACACGATGGTGAAGGCGGCGATGCCCGGGGCCCACTGCGCCGGCGCCGTGTTGTGGCGCACCAGGGCCGTGGTCGAGGCCACCACCGAGAGGAACACGCTGCCGAACAGCAGGCCCGAGGCCAGCACCGCGGGCAGCGTGTGGCTGAACACCGGCAGCACCGTGGCCAGCGCCAGCAGCGCGTTCAGCAGCGCCAGCGGGCCGCCGCCACGGTGGCGCTGCAGCAGCCCGGCCCACAGCCACGACGAGGCCACCACGCCCAGCCCCAGCAGGGCGTAGAAGCCCACGATCACCGGCCCGGCCAGGCCGCGCTCGCGCAGCAGGGTCACGCTGAAGGTCATGTAGCCGATGTAGCCCAGGCCGAACAGCGCGTAGGCCGCCAGCCCGAAGGCGAACGGCCGCAGGCCCAGCCGAACGCCAGCGCTCCCCGACCGCGGCGGCGCCACCAGGTGGCGCGTGCCGGCCGCGGCCAGCGCGGTGGCCACGGCCGCCAGCAGCCCGAGCAGGCCCCAGGCCCAGCGCCACGGCAGCAGCGGCACGGCCAGTGCCGAGACCACGATGCCCGCCCCCGTGCCGCCGTAGTACAGCCCCAGCACCAGGCCCGAGCGCGCGCCCGGCGCGGTGGCCACGCGAGCCGCCAGCAGGCCGCCGCCGACGAAGGCCGCCGCGCTGGCCACGCCGGTCAGAAAGCGCAGCAGGTACAGCAGCGCATCCCCCCGCGCCAGGCCGTGCAGGGCCAGCAGCAGGGCGGCGGCCAGCCCGCCGGCGAGCATCACGCGCCGCGCATCGAGGCGCGCGAACACGCGCGGCGCCAGCAGCGCGCCGGCCAGGTAGCCGGCGGCGTTGACGGTGTTCATCGCCCCGGCAGTGAAGTAGCTCCAGCCCAGCGCGGCACGCATGGGCGGCAGCAGCAGCGCGTACGAGAAGCGCGCCAGGCCGAGCGACACCGCGGCCGCCAGGCCCAGCGCCAGCGCGCTGCGCAGCGGGCGGGCCACCGCCGCGGCCGGCTCAGCCACGCGCGGCCAGCAGCGCCTGCGCCACTTCGGCAAACCCGGCGCCGCGCTCGGCCCG
This sequence comes from Burkholderiales bacterium, assembly GCA_028872015.1. Taxonomy (GTDB): domain Bacteria; phylum Pseudomonadota; class Gammaproteobacteria; order Burkholderiales; family Burkholderiaceae_C; genus Rubrivivax. The sequence continues at coordinate 4,016 of JAGWLO010000125.1, forward strand.
GGTGATGTAGGCCGGCCAGACCTGCAGCTCGGCCGCGAAGTGCATCAGGTTGGCCACGCCCACGGCGAGCGCGAAGCGCTCGAACAGCGGCTGGTCGTTGGTGGAGTCGCCCACGTACAGCCAGCGCCCCGTCTCGGGCGCCAGCGCCCGCCCGAACAGGCGCTGCACCATCCAGCAGGCCGCGCTCCACTTGTCGTGCTCGCCGAACCAGCCGTTGACGTGGATCGAGCTCACGGTGGCCTGCATGCCGGCGGCCTGCATCAGCGCCACCACCTGCGCGATGGCCGCCGGCGCGAGATGCGCGAACTCGGCGTGGTCGACGGCGATGTCGGTGGCGCGGCCGTCGCTGTCGCGCGCCAGCCTTGCGCCCGGCACCTGGCGCAGGACCTGCGCCGCCACCTCGCGCAGGCGCTGCGCATTGCGCTCGCGCAGGGCCGCCGCCTGCGCGAACTCGGTGACGATGCGGCCGCCCTGGCGCAGCAAGGCCACGCCGCCGTTCTCGGCCACGATCGCGGCCACCGGCCACGCCGCCGCGTACGGCTGGCTCCAGCCGAGCGGCCGGCCGGTGATCGCGATCACCGGCACCTGCGCCGCCGCCAGCGCCTGCAGCGCGCCGAGGGCGACGGGCTCGATGGCGCCGTCGCGCGTGAGCGTGTCGTCGATGTCGGTCATCACGCCCAGCACTTCGCGCAGGCGCGCAGCCGGCAGGGCCGAAAGCGGCAAGGGGCGGGCCGAGCGTGAGCAGCGCATGCGCCAAGTCTTGCACGGCTGCGCGCTGCGGGTTCTCGGCCCCGTGGCTAGAATGCGGCCTCCGACCGAGGAGCGTTGCAACCTTCCCGCAGAAGGCCAGGCTCGGTGGACTTCATTGCAACCGCGCTCACCTGCACGACGCCGTTCGTGGGTGAGTGGTCCGACCTCCCCGTGCCGCCGTCGTGCAGGGCCTTCAACCGCCTGGAGCCTGCCCATGAACGCCGTTCTCAAACCCCTGCACAGCCAGGACCACCTGGTCGCCGACCTGGCCCTGGCCGACTGGGGCCGCAAGGAAATCCGCATCGCCGAGACCGAGATGCCCGGCCTGATGGCGATCCGCGAAGAGTTCGCGCCCAAGCAGCCGCTCAAGGGCGCACGCATCGCCGGCAGCCTGCACATGACGATCCAGACCGCGGTGCTGGTCGAGACGCTGCAGGCGCTGGGCGCGCAGGTGCGCTGGGCCTCGTGCAACATCTTCAGCACGCAGGACCACGCCGCCGCGGCGCTCGTCGTCGCCGGCACGCCGGTGTTCGCCTACAAGGGCGAGACGCTGGCCGACTACTGGGACTACACGCACCGCATCTTCGAGTTCGGCAGCAAGGGTGACGCGGCCGAAGGCCCGAACATGATCCTCGACGACGGCGGCGACGCCACGCTGCTGATGCACCTGGGCAAGCGGGCCGAGAAGGACGCCTCGGTGCTGGACAAGCCCACGAGCGAGGAGGAGACCATCCTCTACGCCGCGATCAAGGCCAAGCTGGCGCAGGACGCCACCTGGTACAGCCGCAAGAGCGCGCAGATCATCGGCGTGACCGAGGAGACCACCACCGGCGTGCACCGCCTGAAGGAGATGAGCGCCGCCGGCACGCTGATGTTCCGCGCCATCAACGTCAACGACTCGGTCACCAAGAGCAAGTTCGACAACCTCTACGGCTGCCGCGAGAGCCTGGTCGACGCCATCAAGCGCGCCACCGACGTGATGATCGCGGGCAAGGTGGCGGTGGTCGCCGGCTACGGCGACGTGGGCAAGGGCTCGGCGCAGGCGCTGCGCGCGCTGTCGGCCCAGGTCTGGGTGACCGAGATCGACCCCATCAACGCGCTGCAGG
>JAGWLO010000046.1 GCA_028872015.1 Burkholderiales bacterium
GAAAGGTGCCACGGTGGTCTGCGACCTCGCCCACCCGGGACAGGCGGGCCGTCACAGCGAGACACGTGGCTTCTGGCTGTAATGAAATTCGACGGGCCTGCTGCGCCACCTGCCATGCGCGATCGTCGGTTCGCAGATCCCGGTGGAGGCGCAGGTCTAAGACAAAGTCACAGGTCGCATCCGATGGCTCAGGCTTGCACCGAGCTCGTGAGTCCGGTCATCGGCCGGACTGGCGACGATGAGGGTTCATTCAGCGAGTACGCGAAGTGGATCCGCGGCGCGGATGGCGGCCGTGCGACGGGGCTGCTGGATCGAACGACGGGCGACGCTGATACGCGCCCAGGCGGGCAACCGTTGCAGGTCGACGCCGGGCATACTTTTGAGAAATGGAAATGGCCCCGGCTCTGCTACGAAAACCGGGGCCTGCGTGTTGGTAGGCGCGAATGGACTCGAACCATCGACCCCCACCATGTCAAGGTGGTGCTCTAACCAGCTGAGCTACGCGCCTGGGTCAGCCGATGATTATATACAGCCACCCCGTGCGGCTACCGGCGCCGGGCCTGCCGCACGCCGGCGACGCGGCCGATCTGCGCCAGCACCGGCGCCAGCCGCGCCGCATCGGCGGCCTCGACGGTGAAGGTCATCCAGGCCGTGCCGCGGTCCCGGGCGCTCTGGGTGTGGACACCGGTCACGTTCATGCGCTCCTTGGCGAACACCTCGGAGATGTCGCGCAGCAGGCCGGGGCGGTCGCCGGCCTCGACCACCACGTCCAGCGGATAGACCGCGGGCCGGTCGGCAGCGGGCGGGCCCCAGGCGACCTCGATCACGCGGCCGGGCGCCGTGGCCGCCATGTGGGCCAGGTTGCTGCAGTCGCGCCGGTGCACCGCCACGCCGCGGCCACGGGTGACGAAGCCGGCGATGGCATCGGGCGGCGCCGGCCGGCAGCAGCGCGCCAGCGTGGTGAGCAGCGAATCCAGGCCCACCACCAGGATGCCGCCGCGGCCGCCCGCACTGCCTGCGGCCTCGCTGCGCGGGCGGTGCAACACGATGCGGTCTTCGTCGGGCGCGGGCTCGGCCGGGCGCAGCAGCTGCTCGATGTGGCGCAGCGAGAACTCGTCCTTGCCCACCACCTCGAACAGCGCCTCGGCGTTCTTGAAGCCCAGCTGCGCCGCCAGCGCATCGCGCTCGAGCGCGGTGCGGCCTTCGCGCTGCAGCAGCTTCTCGACCGCCTCGCGGCCGCGCGCGATGGTCTGCGCCATCTGCTCGGCGTTGAACCAGGCCCGCACCTTCGCCCGCGAGCGCGGACTGGCCAGGTAGTGCAGCTCGGGGTTCAGCCAGTCCAGCGAGGGCCCGCCCTCCTTGGCCGCCACGATCGCCACCGTCTGCCCCGATTGCAGCGCCGTGTTCAGCGGCACCATCGTGCCGTCGACCCGGGCGCCGCGGCAGCGGTGGCCGAGATCGGTGTGCAGGCTGTACGCGAAGTCGATCGGCGTGCCGCCGGCCGGCAAGTCGATGATGGTGGCCTGCGGCGTGAAGACGTAGATGCGCTCGGTCTCGCCCAGGCCCGCGGCCTCGGCGCCGGGGTGGCTGAAGTCGCGCTCCCAGGCCAGCAGCTCGCGCAGCACGGCGCGGCGGGCCTCGGTGATGCGCTCTTCGCTGTCGGCGCCCACGCTGACCCCGGCGTAGCCGCGCACGCCGGCTTCCTTGTACATCCAGTGCGCGGCCACGCCGTGCTCGGCGTGCTCGTGCATGGCACGGGTACGGATCTGTACCTCCAGCGGCTGGCCATCGGCGTCCTGCACCACCGTGTGCAGGCTCTGGTAGCCGTTGGGCTTGGGGCGCGCGATGTAGTCGTCGAACTCGCCGGCCAGTGGCGGCCAGGCGGCCTGCACGCGCGCCAGCGCGGCGTAGCAGGCCGGCACGTCGGCCACGATCACGCGCAGCGCGCGCAGGTCGTGCACCTGCTCGAAGGCCAGTCTCTTGCCCTGCATCTTCTTCCACAGGCTGTACAGGTGCTTGGGACGGCCCTGCACGTCGGCCTCGATGCCGGCCGCCGCCAGCAGCGCGGCCAGCGCATCGCGCGCGGCCTGCACGCGCTGCTCGCGCTCGGCACGCTTTTGCGCCACCAGTTCGGCCATGCGCTGGTACGCCTGCGGCTGCAGGAAGCGGAAGGCCAGGTCCTCGAGCTCCCACTTGATCTGCCAGATGCCCAGTCGGTTCGCCAGCGGCGCGAACACCTGCTGCGACTCGCGCGCCAGATCCGCCGGGCACGGCCGCTTGGTCGACGCATACCAGCGCAGCGTCTGCAGCCGCGAGGCCAGGCGCAGCAGCACCACGCGCAGGTCGCGCGAGAAGGCCAGCAGCATCTTGCGCACCTGCTCGGTCTGCTGCGGCCCGGCAGCGGCCCCGCCCTGCGCGATGCGCACCGCGCGCTGGATCTGCACCAGCTTGCGCGTCAGCATCACCAGGCCGGCATACGACGGCCCGAAGGCCTTGCGCACCATGTCCTCGGGTCGCTGCAGGTGATCGCCGGCATAGACCAGATAGGCCGCGGCGCACAGCGCCGGGCCGCCCCCGATGGCGCGCAGCACCGAGGCCACGCCCTCGGCATGGTCGAACGAGGCCTCCCCCGTGTCCAGATGCTGGCCGGCCAGCAGCGGCTCGGCGAAGGCGCGTGCGCGCTGCTCCGGGTCGACGGCCTGCGCATCGGCAGCACTGGCCAGGTGGACGATGGCCGCCGCGCTCTGGGCCGGCGCGCCATCGACGACCGGCTTCATGGCCCGAGTAGGAAGGCGCGCACGGCCTCTCGCTGGTCGGCCGCCACGAGGGTGGGCGCATGGCCGACGCCGGCAAATTCGACCAGCCGCGCCCTCGGCCCGCGCTCGGTCATGGCCTGCGCCGTGGCCGGGCTCAGCAGGTCGGACTCGGCGCCGCGCAGCAGCAGGGTCGGACAGGCGATGCGGTCGTAGCTCTGCCAGAGCATCGCCTCGCCGGCGGCAGCGAGCTCGGGCGTGATGGCGCGCAGCCCGAGCGCGATGGCCGGGTCGTAGTGCGACTTGTAGCCCTGGCCGTCGGGCACCAGCTGCGGCCGGGTCAGTGCCAGCCACTGCTCGCGCGTGTGCGGGCCGAACCCGCGCGAGATGGACCACAGCGCATCGGCCGCCTCGTCCAGCGTGCGCCAGTGTGCGGGCACGCCCAGGTAGCCGCCGATGCGCTGCAGCGCCTGCGCCTCGATGGCCGGCCCCACGTCGTTGAGCACCAGGCGCCGCACCGGCGTGCGCGGCAGCGCGGCCAAGCCCAGGCCGATCAGCCCGCCCATCGAGGTGCCCACCCAGTCCACCTGCGGCACGTTCAGGCGCGCGACCAGCGTCACCATGTCGGCCACGTAGGACGGGATCGCGTAGCCCGCAGGGTCGGCCAGCCAGTCCGAGCGGCCCCGGCCGACGATGTCGGGGCAGACCACGCGGTACGCGCCGGCCAGGCCGCGCGCCAGCGTGTCGAAGTCGCGACCCTGGCGCGACAGGCCGTGCACGCAGACCAGCACCTTCGGGTTGGCCGGGTCGCCCCAGTCCCAGTAGGCCAGCCGGTGCAGGCCGCGGGTGTCCAGGCAGTCGACGAAGGCGAGTCGGGGTTCGTTCATGGCCTGCACCTTACTTCAGCTGGACGCTGCCGTTGACGGTGACGCTGACCGTGGCCTTGCCCGCCTCGACCGGCAGGGCCTCGGACGCCGCGTCGGGGGCCGCCATCGCGCGCACCATCGGCAGCGGGCCCGGCAGATCGGACGACAGCGTGGCCTCGCGCAGCGTGTAGCCCTCGAAGCCGAACTGCCGCGCCACCATCGCGGCGCGGGCGCGAAAGTGCTCGATCGCCTGCGCCGTGGTCGCGCCCTCGGCCTGCTCGCGCGCCGAGCGCGAGAGCGAGAAGCCGACGCTGCCGATGCTCATGCTGTGCACGTGGCCGGTGAGCGCGGCGATGCCGCTCGCGTCGCGCCCTTCGACGACGAGCTCGGCACTGCCCTGCCAGCCCGCCAGCACCGGGCCGGCCGCGGCCGGCGTGGGACGCGACGGCGGCGGCGCGTAGCGCGGCGCCAGCGCGAAGCCGCCGGTCTGCACCTCGATCTGCCCCGGCCGCGCCACGGCACGCGCCAGCGCCAGCGCCGCATCCACGGCCTGGCGCAGCTGCGCCTGCACGGCGGCGGCATCGCTGCCTTCGCGGCGGGTGGTGAAGACGACGGTGAGCCAGTCCTTGGGCACCTCGGTGCTCGCGCTGGCACTGAGCATGACCACGTTGTTCAGGGGCGCCGGGCTCTGCGCCAGCGCCGGCGTGCACGCCAGCGCCAGCAGCGCAAGCGCCCGGGCGGGGCGAGGCCGCAGCGCCGGGTGCGGGACAGGGTTCGATGGCATGGCACTCCTCGGGGCAGGCACGGTGAGCAAGGCGCGCCAGCCGCGCGCCCGTCGCCCCCGTGAACTGCGGCAATCATCGCCCGAAAGACTTGTAACCAGTGGTCAGGCCCCGCGGGTCGCCCCGGAACCGACACCGCACAATGCGGCTGTTACAAATAGGGAGTGGCCCATGAGCACCAGCCCCAATGCCCGTGCCGACCGCGTCGTCGTCGTCGATGACGATGCGCGCATCCGCGACCTGCTGCGGCGCTACCTGTCGCAGGAAGGCTTCGACGTGCTGCTGGCCGAAGACGCCAAGGCGCTGAACCGCGTGCTCACGCGCGAGACGGTGGACCTCATCGTGCTCGACCTGATGTTGCCGGGCGAGGACGGCCTGAGCATCTGCCGCCGCCTGCGCGCGGCCAACGACCTCACGCCCATCATCATGCTCACCGCCAAGGTGGAGGACGTGGACCGCATCGTCGGCCTGGAAGTGGGCGCCGACGACTACCTGCCCAAGCCCTTCAATCCGCGCGAGCTGCTGGCGCGCATCCACGCCGTGCTGCGCCGCCGCCCCGCGCCCGAAGCGCCCGGCGCGCCTTCCAAGGACGCCGAGGTCGTGAGCTTCGGTCCCTTCGAGTTCGACCTCTCGCTGCGCCGCCTGTCCAAGAACGGCGAGCAGATCGCGCTGACCACGGGCGAGTTCTCGATGCTGAAGGCGCTGGTGCGGCATCCTCGGCAGCCGCTGTCGCGCGACAAGCTGGCGCAGCTGGCCCGCGGCCGCGAGTTCGAGCCCTTCGACCGCAGCCTGGACGTGCAGATCTCGCGCCTGCGCAAGATGCTCGAGCCGGACCCGGCGCAGCCGCGCTACATCCAGACCGTGTGGGGCGTGGGCTATGTGTTCGTTCCCGATGGCGCGAGCTGAACCGGCCCCGGTGCCGGCCCGCCCTGCCGCCCGTCGCTGCTGACCGCCCGCCATGGCACGCCGCGGCGCGGTCGGGCTGAGCCTGTTCTGGCGCACCTTCTTCCTGCTGGCGCTGCTGCTGGCGGGCGGCATCGCGGCCTGGGTGCTGACGCTGCGCGCGCTCGAGCTCGAGCCGCGCGCGGTGCAGGCCGCGCAACAGACCGCCGGCCTGGTGAACCTGGCGCGCGCCGCCCTGCGCCAGGCCGACGGCATCAACCGCCTCGCGCTGATCAAGAGCCTGACCGCGCAGGAGGCGACCAAGGTCACGCCGCGCGAGCCGCAGGACCGCTGGGAGGACTACGGCGTCGACGCCTTCACGCGCCGCGTCAGCGCAGAGCTCAAGAGCGCCCTCGGCCCCGGCGCGGTGGTGGCGCGCAACGTCAACGGCACGCCGGGCATGTGGGTCGGTTTCTCCATCGACCGGGACCTGTACTGGCTGCAGGCCGATGCCGGGCAGGCCAGCCCCATCAACCGCACCACCTGGCTGATCTGGGTCGGCATCGCGCTGCTGGCCACGCTGCTGGGCTCGGTGGCCATCGCCAGCCTGATCAACCGGCCGCTGAAGCAGCTGTCGTTCGCGGCCAGCCGCATCCGCGACGGCGACCTCGATTCGCGCCTGGACGAGAACACGCTCACGAGCGAGATCCGCGAGGTCAACAAGGGCTTCAACCGGATGGCGCGCGAGCTGGCGCGGGTGGAGGAAGACCGCGCCGTGATGCTGGCCGGCATCAGCCACGACCTGCGCACGCCGCTGGCGCGGCTGCGGCTGGAAACCGAGATGAGCGTCAGCGACGAGGAGGCCAAGCGCAACATGGCGCTCGACATCGACCAGCTCGACGCCATCATCGACAAGTTCATGGACTATGCGCGCCCGGGCGAGACGCAGCTGCGGCCGGTGTCGGTGGCGCAGCTGATCGACCGCGAGGCGGCCGCCTTCCGCGACCCGGGCCAGATCAAGATCCAGGCCCGCGTGCCGCCCGACCTCGAGGTGATGGCCGACGAGACCGAGCTCGGCCGCGTTTTCCTCAACCTGTTCGAGAACGCGCGCCGCTACGGCCGCGGCACGTACACCGGCGTGGCCGAGGTGTCGGTGAGCTGCGTCAAGACAGGGCCCTGGGCCATCGTCAGCGTGCGCGACCACGGCCCCGGCGTGGCGCCGGAGAAGCTGCCGCAGCTGACCACGCCGTTCTTCCGCGGCGACGCCGCCCGCACCGCCGCCACCGGCGCCGGCCTGGGCCTGGCCATCGTCGACAAGGCGATGCACCGCATGGCCGGCAACCTCGAGCTGGCGAACGCGCCCGACGGCGGCCTGGTGGCGCACCTGCGCCTGAAGCGCGTGCCGTCGCTGGCGGCGCGCGGCGGCGCGCGCTGACCTCGCGCTGACCTCGTGCCATCAGGCGCTGCCCAACGCCAGGGTCAGCGTGCAGGCCCCAAGGCCTCGGCCGAGAACCTCAACCGGGTCGCGGCCGGGCGCGGCGCGCCGGCCTTCGCGCTCGGCGACCGGGATGGTCGTCGGGTTCATCGCCGCGCTGATCACGCTCGCCTGGACGCACCCGATCGGTGACGCTGGCCGCCTCGTCGTTCACGGCCGACCCCGCGCTGCGCGCAGCCGGCACCTGCCGGCCGCTGGCCCGCTGGGTGCCCGGCCCCGGCCCGGTGCGCCGGGCGCCCTGCGGGGTGTCACGCTGCGTTCGCGGCCTGGCGGGCACCGCCCAGCAGGCACACCGCGCGCGCCTCGATCGCGCGGCCTTCGCCCACCGGGCCCATCCGCTCGGCCGTCTTGGCCTTGACGTTGACCTGGGCGATGTCCACCGCCAGCGCCGCCGCGATGCGCTGGCGCATGGCCGGGATGTGCGGCGCCAGCTTCGGCGCCTGCGCCACGATGGTGGCGTCCAGGTTCACCAGGTCCCAGCCCGCAGCCTGCACCCGCCGCATCGCCTCGGTCAGCAGCGCGATCGAGTCGGCGCCCTCGAACGCCGGGTCGGTGTCGGGGAAGTGGCGGCCGATGTCGCCCAGCGCCGCCGCGCCCAGCAGCGCGTCGGTGATCGCGTGCAGCAGCGCATCGGCATCCGAATGCCCGAGCAGGCCGTGCGTGTGCGGGATGGTCACGCCGCCCAGCACCAGCGGGCGTCCGGGCACGAGCGCATGGGTGTCCCAGCCTTCTCCGATGCGCAGCTTCATCGCGTCTCCAGCAGGCGCGCGGCCAGCGCGAAATCGGCCGGCCAGGTGAGCTTGAGGTTCTCGATCTCGCCCGCCACGAGCCGGGGCGCCAGCCCCAGGGCCTCGACCGCGCCGGCTTCGTCGGTGACGGCCATGCCGGCGCCGGCGGCCTGCTGCAGCGCGCGCTGCAGCAGGCCCAGGCGGAACATCTGCGGCGTTTGCGCCAGCCACTTGGCGCGACGGTCCAGCGTCGCGGCCACGCGCTCGCCCTCGGCCTGCTTCAGCGTGTCGGCCAGCGGCAGCGCGAGCAGCCCGCCCACCGCATCGCCGCGGCAGGCCTCGATCAGCCGCTCGACCCAGGCCGGCCGCAGCAGGCAGCGCGCGGCGTCGTGCACCAGCACCCAGTCGGCGTCGCAGGCGCCGCGTTCGCGCAAGGCCTGCAGCCCGTTGGTCACGCTCTCGGCGCGGGTGGCGCCGCCGCAGCGCGCCACCCAGGCGCGGGCGCCCCGGAACTGCGGGGCCTGCGCCTCGAAGGCCCGATCCTCGGGCGCCAGCACCACCAGCGTGGCCGCCAGCGCCGGCACCGCGGCCAGCGCCGTCAGCGTGTGCGCCACCACGCTGCGCCCGGCCAGCGCCGCGTACTGCTTGGGCCCTTCGGTGCCGGCCCGCAGGCCCACGCCGGCGCAGGGCACCAGGGCATAACAGCGCGCGGCATCGGGCATGGCGGCGGATTCTAGAATCCGTGTCGTCACGCCCCGCGGTGCCGCCCCCGGCACGGTTGCCGGGGCGATCTGCTTTTCTCGCTCCCGATGCAACTCCCCTCGATCGCGCCCGGCAAGCGGTTCACGCTGCCGCGCCCACCCGGTTCGGCCGACGCGCTGCTGCTCGCGCGGCTGGGGCGCCACCATGCCGACGCCGGCCGGCGTCTGGCCGTCTTCAGCGCCGAGCCGGCCGACACGCAACGCCTGGCCGACGAGATCCCGTTCTTCGAGCCCGGCCTGCGCGTGGCGGTATTTCCCGACTGGGAGACGCTGCCCTACGACAGCTTCAGCCCGCACCAGGACCTGATCTCCGAGCGGCTGGCCACGCTGTGGCGCATGCGCCAGGGCGAGGTGGACGTGGTGCTGCTGCCCGCCACGACCGCGCTCACGCGGCTGGCACCGCCCTCGTTCCTGGCCGCCACCACCTTCAACTTCAAGCAGAAGTCCAGGCTCGACGAGGCGCGGCTGAAGGCCCAGCTCACGCTGGCCGGCTACCAGCACGTCAGCCAGGTGGTCTCGCCGGGCGAATACGCGGTGCGCGGCGGCCTGATCGACCTGTTCCCGATGGGCTCGCCGGTGCCGTACCGGGTGGACCTGTTCGGCGACGAGGTCGACTCGATCCGCACCTTCGACCCCGACAGCCAGCGCAGCCTGTACCCGGTGCCCGAGGTGCGGCTGCTGCCGGGGCGCGAGTTCCCGATGGATGAGGCGGCGCGCAAGGCCTTCCGCGCCCGCTGGCGCGAGCGCATCGAGGGCGATCCCACGCGCAGCCGCCTGTACAAGGACATCGACCAGGGCATCGCCGGCGGCGGCATCGAGTACTACCTGCCGCTGTTCTTCGACGCGCCGGCCACCGTGTTCGACTACCTGGGTGCGGGCAGCGAGCAGCCCGCCGCGCTGGTGCTGCACGGCCAGGTGGACGAGGCGCTGGCGCAGTTCTGGGACGACACGCGCGAGCGCCACCGCTTCCTGCAGCACGACCCCGAGCGGCCGATCCTGCCGCCGGCCGCGATCTTCATGCCGGCCGAGGAATTCTTCGGCCGCACGCACGAGCACGCCACGCTCTCGCTGCGCGGCGCCGATGCGCCCACCGGCCTGCAGGCGCCCGCGGTGGCGGTCGCCTGGGCGCGCCCGCTGCCCGACCTGAGCATCGACCGCAGCGCCACCGAGCCGCTGGGCCGGCTCGAGCGCCATCTCGACCAGACGCCGCACCGCGTGCTGCTCGTGGCCGAGAGCGACGGCCGGCGCGAAAGCCTGCTGGAGCTGCTGCGCGACCACGGCCTGGCCGTGCCGAGCGCGGCCTCGCTGGAAGAATTTCTCACCGGCGCCGAGAAGGTGGCCATCGCCACCACGCCGCTGGCCGAAGGCTTCCATTGGCACGAACCCGAGGCCGGGGTCTCGGTGCAGTTCATCACCGAGACCGAGCTCTTCGCGACCACGCCGCAGGCCCGGCGCCGACGCAAGCAGGAGCAGGTCAGCAGCGTCGAGGCGCTGATCAAGGACCTCTCGGAGCTGAAGATCGGCGACCCGGTGGTGCACATCCACCACGGCATCGGGCGCTACCAGGGCCTGGTCAACATCGATCTCGGCGAAGGAGCGAGCGAGTTCCTGCACCTGCAGTACGCCGACCAGGCCACGCTGTACGTGCCGGTGGCACAGCTGCACCTGATCAGCCGCTACACCGGCGTGAGCGCCGAAGAGGCGCCCCTGCACAGGCTGGGCAGCCCGCAGTGGGACAAGGCGCGGCGCAAGGCCGCCGAGCAGGTGCGCGACACCGCCGCCGAGCTGCTGAACCTGTATGCCCGCCGCGCCGCGCGCGAAGGCTTTGCGCACCGTTTCAGCCCGCACGACTACGAAGCCTTCGCCACCAGCTTCGGCTTCGAGGAGACGGCCGACCAGCGCGCCGCGATCCACGCCGTGATCCAGGACCTGATCAGTCCCCGGCCGATGGACCGGCTGGTCTGCGGCGACGTCGGCTTCGGCAAGACCGAGGTCGCCCTGCGCGCCGCCTTCGTGGCCGTGCACGGCGGCAAGCAGGTGGCGATCCTGGCGCCGACCACGCTGCTGGCCGAGCAGCATTACCAGACCCTGGTCGACCGTTTCGGCCCCTGGCCGGTGAAGATCGCCGAGCTCTCGCGCTTTCGCAGCCCGAAGGAAGTGAAGGCCGCGCTGGAAGGGCTGGCCGCGGGCACGGTGGACATCGTCGTGGGCACCCACAAGCTGCTGTCCAGCGACGTCAAGTTCGCGCGCCTGGGGCTGCTGGTGATCGACGAGGAGCACCGCTTCGGCGTGCGCCACAAGGAGGCGATGAAGGCGCTGCGCGCCGAGGTGGACGTGCTCACGCTCACCGCCACGCCGATCCCGCGCACGCTGGGCATGGCGCTGGAAGGCCTGCGCGACCTGAGCGTGATCGCCACCGCGCCGCAGCGCCGGCTGGCGATCAAGACCTTCGTGCGCAGCGAGGGCAGCAGCGTGATCCGCGAGGCGGTGCTGCGCGAGTTGAAGCGCGGCGGCCAGGTCTACTTCCTGCACAACGAGGTCGAGACGATCCAGAACCGGCGCCAGAAGCTGCAGGAGCTGCTGCCCGAGGCGCGCATCGCGGTGGCCCACGGCCAGATGCCCGAGCGCGAGCTGGAGGCGGTGATGCGCGACTTCGTGGCCCAGCGCCACAACGTGCTGCTGTGCTCGACCATCATCGAGACCGGCATCGACGTGCCCAGCGCCAACACCATCGTCATCAGCCGCGCCGACAAGTTCGGCCTGGCGCAGCTGCACCAGCTGCGCGGCCGCGTCGGGCGCAGCCACCACCAGGCCTATGCCTACCTGCTGGTCCCCGACCTCGAGGGGCTGACCAAGCAGGCGGCGCAGCGGCTGGAGGCGATCCAGGCGATGGAGGAACTGGGCAGCGGCTTCTACCTGGCCATGCACGACCTGGAGATCCGCGGTGCGGGCGAGGTGCTGGGCGAGCACCAGAGCGGCAACATGATGGAGATCGGCTTCCAGCTCTACAACGAGATGCTGAGCGAGGCCGTGCGCGCGCTGCGCGCCGGCCGCGAGCCCGACCTGCTCTCGCCGCTCGGGGCCACGACCGAGATCAACCTGCACGCACCGGCGCTGCTGCCCGATGCGTATTGCGGCGACGTGCACGTGCGGCTGTCGCTGTACAAGCGCCTGGCGTCGGCCGAGAAGGCCGAGACCATCGACACGCTGCTGGAAGAAGTCACCGACCGCTTCGGCCGTCTGCCGGCGCAGGGGCAGACGCTGTTCGACACCCACCGCCTGCGCGTGCTGGCCCGGCCCTACGGCGTGCAGAAGATCGACGCCGGCCCGAAGCTGATGAGCGTGACCTTCCGCCCCGGCGCGCCGGTGGATGCCAGACGCATCGTCGAGCTCGTGCAGAAGAACCGCAGCATCAAGTTCGCCGGCAACGACAAGCTGCGCATCGAGCGCGAGATCAGCCAGCCGGCCGACCGCGCGCAGTTCCTGCGCGAGCTCTTGCGCGCGCTCGGCCAGCCCGCGGCCCAGGCGGCTTAGCCCGCGCCCGCGGCGGCGGCAGAATCGGTGCATGGACACCGCCGCCGAACTCGCCGCCCGCCTGATCCGCAACGTCGATGACGTGCCGCTGGAGGCCTTCGTGCGCGCGCCGCTGTACGACAGCCGCGGCGCACGCCTGGCCGCCGGCACCGCGGCGCGCAAGCTCGGGGCCTCGGTCGACATCGTGGCGCCGGGCGGGCGCAGCTGCCCCTACCACTGCCACCACGCCCAGGAAGAGATGTTCATCGTGCTCGAAGGCCATGGCAGCCTGCGCGTGGCCGGCCGGATGCTGCCGCTGCGCACCGGCGACGTGGTCTTCATCCCGCCCGGGCCCGAGTACCCGCACCAGATCATCAACACCTCCGAGGCACCGCTGAAGTACCTGTCGATCAGCACGCGCGAGACGCCCGAGATCTGCGAGTACCCCGATTCCGGCAAGTACCTGGCCACCGCCTCCGACGGCCAGCAGCGGCGCTTCCGCGCGCTGCAGCGCGGCGGCGCCGATCTCGACTACTGGGATGGCGAGCCGTGAGTCATCCCATCAGCCCCGACCCGGCCGACGACACGGCGCGCGAATGCCAGCCCGGGCTCTGGCTGCGCGGGCCGGCACCGCGGCCTCTGGCCGACTACCGGCTGGCCGCCTTCGACATGGACTCGACGCTGATCGGCATCGAGTGCATCGACGAGATCGCCGCGGCCACGGGCCGCCAGGCCGAGGTGGCGGCCATCACCGAGGCCGCGATGCGCGGCGAGATCGCCGACTTCCGCGACAGCCTGCGTCGCCGCCTGGCCCTGCTGCGCGGCACGCCGGCCGCGGTGCTGGAGACGGTGTTGCGCGATCGGCTGCGCCTGAATCCCGGCGTCGAGGCCTTCGTCGCCGCCTGCCGTGCCGCCGGGCTGAAGACGCTGCTGGTCTCGGGCGGCTTCAGCTACTTCGCCGACCCCGTGCGCGCGCGGCTGCAGATCGATTTCGCGCGCGCCAACGCGCTCGAAGTGGTGGACGGCCGGCTCACCGGCGCCCTGCGGCCCCAGCCCTGGGGCGAGATCGTCGACGGGGCCGAGAAGCGCCGCACGCTGCTGGAAGTGGCCGACCTGATGCGCATCGAGCCGGCGCAGACCATCGCCGTGGGCGACGGCGCGAACGATCTGCCGATGATGGCCGCAGCCGGCCTGTCGATCGCCTTCCATGCCAAGCCGGCGGTGCGGGCGCAGGCCCGCATCGCGATCACCGCCGGCGGGCTCGACCGTGCGCTCGCGCTGCTGGGACCGGCGCCGGCTGCGCCGGGGCCGAGGCTGGTCAGAGGTTCTTGAAGTCCAGCTCCACGCGCAGCACCTGCTGCGCCGGCAGCGGCGCATAGCGCCACTGCAGCAGCGCCGGGCGCAAGTAGCGCAGCAGCGCGTTCGGCGCCGGCGGCAGCACCGCCACGGCCGAGACACGGCCGTCGGGCTCGATCGTCAGCGCCGCCACCGGCGCAACCCGGCCGGCCAGCTCGTCCAGCATCTGGGGCGGCAGGGCCGGCGGCACCATGCTCAGCAGGCGCGGCCGCACCAGCAGCGCGGCCAAGCTTGCATCGGGTGCGCCGGGCAGGTCGCCGGCCGCCGCCGCGGTGGCGACGGGCAGCGGCGGCAGCTCGGGCCAGGCGCCCGGACGCGGCGCCTGCAGCGCCGCCGAGGCCGTCAATACCCGCTCGGCCGGCGCCGTCACCGCGGCCGGCGCGGGGCGCGCCGCGGGCGTTGCCTCGCCGCCCGCCGGCACGCCCGTGCGCTGGATCTTCGCCGCCTCGAGGATCAGGCGCAACGGCGCGTCGGCCTGGCGCTGCGCGCGCTCCAGCGCCGCGTTGTCCTTCTCCGCCGGCGTCTGGGCGTGCAGCGGCGCCGCGGCCACGCAGGCCCAGCAAGACAGCAGCGCAGCATCCCGAAACGTCCCCACACAGACCCCCCGAAGCCCGAACCGGCGCAGCCCGACCGCGCTGCCCCAGTCAGCGCGGATCAATTCTAGGAAGCACCCCCGTGCGCCCAGCGGGACTTTTGCCGCGGGCAAGGTGCCCGTGCCTCGTGCATTCTTCACGGGGCATCGGCGGTCGGCTACCGGTCGACCATCCGCTGGCGCGCCGGGGCGGGCGCATCACGCCTCGATCTGCGCCCAGGCCCGGTCCAGGCGTTTGGCGCTCACCGGCTGCGGCGTGCGCAGCTCCTGCGCGAACAGGCTCACGCGCAGCTCCTCCAGCAGCCAACGGTACTCGTCCAGCCGCGCGTGCGGCGCGCCCTTCAGCTCGGCCACGCGGCGCAGCCAGCGCTGCTCCAGCGGCCGCAGCTCGGCCAGCCGCGTGGCGTCGCGCGCGGGGTCGGCGCGCAGCTTGTCCAGCCGCAGCACGATGCCCTTGAGATAGCGCGGCAGGTGCTGCAGCACCGGCCAGGGCAGCTCGCGCAGGAAGTTCTTGCCGACCAGGCGCTGCAGCTGCGCCTGCACGTCGTCGGCCACCTCACGCGGCGGCTTGCTGTCCTTGAGCTTGCGTTGCGCGGCGGCGAACTCGGCCAGCACGACACCGGTCTGCCGCGCCACCTCCTGCGCGATCAGGGTCAGGCGCGAGCGGCCCGCGTCGAGCCGGGCCCTGAACGACGCCTCGTCGGTGGGCAGCGGTTCGGCCAGGAAGGCGCGGTCCAGCGCGAGGTCGATGATCTGCGCCCGCAGTTCCTCCAGCGTGCCGAGCGCCAGGAAATGCCCCGCCATCGCCTGCAGGCCCGGGATGTTCTTCTCCAGGTACTTCAGCGGTTCGCGCAGTTGCAGCGACACCAGCCGGCGCAGGCCGGCGCGGTGCCGGGCGGCGGCCAGCGCCGGCTCGTCGAAGACCTCGACCTCGACATGCGTGCCGCGGTCGATCAGCGCCGGAAAACCGACCAGCACCTGCGCGCCGCGCCGGATCTCCATCAGCTCGGGCAGCTCGCCGAAGCGCCAGGCCACGTATTTCGCCGGTTCGGTCACCACGGCCGCGGGCGTCGGCGTGACCACCTCGGCGCGGACGCCGCCCCGGCCGCCGCTGGTCGCCGCCGAAGTTGCAGCCGGGCCTGGCGCAGGCGCGGCGGCCGCAGCGGGTGCCTTCGCTTTCAGCGCCGCCAGCGCCTGGAATGCGCTGCGCGCCTGCGCCCCCAGCTCGGCCTTCAGGCTCGCGAGGTCGCGCCCCATGCCGAGCTGCCGGCCGTGCTCGTCGACGACGCGGAAGTTCATGAACAGGTGCGGGCTGAGCTGGTCGAGCTTGAAGTCGTTGCGCTGCACGGCGAGCTGCGTGCGCTCGCGCACCGCCTTCAGCAGCGCGTCGAGCAGGCCGCCCTGGCCGAACGGCGTCAGCTCGCAGAACTCGGCCGCGTAGTCCGGCAGCGGCACCAGGCGCGAGCGCGGCCGCTGATGCAGCGTCTTGCACAGCGCCAGCACCTTGGCCTGCAGCATGCCGGGCACCAGCCATTCGCAGCGCTCTTCGCTGACCTGGTTCAGCGCGTACAGCGGCACGGTCACGGTGACGCCGTCGCGCGCGTCGCCGGGCTCGTGCAGGTAGCTCGCGGCGCAGTCGATGCCGCCCAGGCGCAGCGTGCGCGGGAAGCTCTCGGTGGTGATGCCCGCCGCCTCGTGGCGCATCAGCTCCTCGCGCGTCAGTTGCAGCAGCCGGGGCTGCTTCTTGACTTCCTCGCGGTACCAGCGCTCCAGGCTCGCGCCGCTGCAGACCTCGGGCGGCAGCTGCTGGTCGTAGAAGGCCTGGATCAGCTCGTCGTCGACCAGCACGTCCTGGCGCCGCGCCTTGTGCTCGAGTTCCTGCACCTGAGCGACCAGCTTGCGGTTGTGGGCCAGGAAGGGCAGCCGCGTGTCCCATTCGTCGCCGACCAGCGCCTCGCGGATGAAGATCTCGCGTGCCGCGGCCGGGTCGACGCGGCCGAAGTTGACGCGCCGGTTGTTGTAGATCACGAGACCGTAGAGCGTGGCCCGCTCGAGCGCGATCACCTCGGCCGCCTTCTTCTCCCAGTGCGGCTCGAGCAGCTGCGTCTTCAGCAGGTGGCCGGCCAGCGGCGGGATCCACTGCGGCTCGATCGCCGCGATGCCGCGGCCGAACAGGCGCGTCGTCTCGACCAGCTCGGCGACGACGATCCAGCGCCCCGGCTTCTTGCTCAGGTTGGCGCCCGGGTGGCGCCAGAACTTGATGCCGCGCGCGCCCAGGTACCAGTCCTCGTCGTCGCTCTTGCAGCCCAGGTTGCCGAGCAGCCCGGCCAGCAGCGAGAGATGAATCTGCTCGTAGGTGGCCGGCGCGGTGTTCAGGCGCCAGCCATGCTCGGCGACCACGGTGTGCAGCTGCGAATGGATGTCGCGCCATTCGCGCACCCGGCGCGGGCTGATGTAGGCGTCGCGCAGGCGCTGTTCCTGCTGGCGGTTGGTCAGCTTGTGGACGGCCAGTCCGCCGCCACCACGGCCCGGCTCGTAGGCCGGGCCGGCTGCGCGGGTCCGGCCGTCCGCAGGGACGGCCGGCGCCTGCCCGCTTCGCCCATGCACGCCGCGGCCCTGCTCGATCCAGTCCCAGAGCTTGAGCATGCCGACGAACTCCGAGCGCTCGTCGTCGAAGGGCTTGTGCTTCTCGTCGGCGGCCTGGGCCTTGTCCAGCGGGCGGTCGCGCACATCCTGTCCGCTCAGCGCCGCCGCGATGACCAGCACCTCGGTCAGCGCCTGGTGCTGGCGCGCCTGCAGGATCATGCGGCCCACGCGCGGGTCCAGCGGCAGCTTCGAGAGCTCGACGCCGATCGGCGTCAGCTCGTTGGCCTCGTCGACCGCACCCAGCTCGGCGAGCAGCGCATAGCCGTCGGCGATGGCCTTCTTCGGCGGCGACTCGACGAACGGGAAGTCGTCGACGTTGCCCAGCCGCAGCGCCTTCATGCGCAGGATCACGCCGGCCAGGCTGCTGCGCAGGATCTCGGGGTCGGTGAAGCGCGGCCGGCCCTGGAACTCGTCCTCGCCGTAGAGCCGGATGCAGATGCCGTTGGCCACGCGGCCGCAGCGGCCGGCGCGCTGCTGCGCCGCGGCCTGGCTGATGGCCTCGATCTGCAGCTGCTCGACCTTGTTGCGGAAGCTGTAGCGCTTGACGCGCGCCAGGCCGCTGTCGATGACGTAGCGGATGCCGGGCACGGTGAGCGAGGTCTCGGCGACGTTCGTCGCGAGCACGATGCGGCGGCCGTTGCCGGCCTCGAACACGCGGTCCTGCTCGGCCTGGCTCAGGCGCGCGAACAGCGGCAGGATCTCGGGCGGCGGCCCGCCGCGGGCGGTGCTCGCCAGGTGCTTGCGCAGATGGTCGGCGGTCTCGCGGATCTCGCGCTCGCCCGGCAGGAAGACGAGGATGTCGCCGGGGCCCGCGGCGCCACCGGCGCCGGTTGGTGATCCTCGCCAGAGTTCGTCGACGGCCTCGGCGATCGCGTTGTCGAGGTCGAACTCGCGGCTCTCCTCATACGGCCGCCAGCGCTGCTCGACCGGGAACAGGCGCCCCGAGACCATGATCACCGGCGCCGGGCCGGCCTTCGAGGCGAAGTGATTGGCGAAGCGGTCGGCATCGATCGTCGCCGAAGTCACGATCACCTTGAGGTCGGGCCGGCGCGGCAGCAGCTGCTTCAGGTAGCCGAGCAGGAAATCGATGTTCAGGCTGCGCTCGTGCGCCTCGTCGATGATGATCGTGTCGTAGGCGCGCAGCAGCGGGTCGCGCTCGGTCTCGGCGAGCAGGATGCCGTCGGTCATCAGCTTGACGCTGGCGCCGGGCTGCAGCCGGTCCTGGAAGCGCACCTTGTAGCCCACGACCTCGCCCAGCGGCGACTTCAGCTCGTCGGCGATGCGCTTGGCGACGCTGCTGGCGGCGATGCGCCGCGGCTGCGTGTGGCCGATCAGCCCTGTGCCGCCCGCACCCAGGCCGCGACCGAGCGCGAGCGCGATCTTCGGCAGCTGCGTCGTCTTGCCCGAGCCGGTCTCGCCGCAGACGATGACCACCTGATGCGCGCGAATGGCGCGCGCGATCTCGTCGCGCCGGGCCGAGACCGGCAGCGACTCGGGGTACGTGATGGGCGGGACGGGGTGCGCCGGCGCGGCGGCGGGGCGGGTCTGCACGGGGCGCGCATTATGGGCGTGCCGACGTGGTGGCCCGGCTCAGCGGGCGTAGGTGATGACGTGGACGATCGCACCCTGAGGATCCTGCAGCACCGCCATGCGGCCCACGCCGGGCACGTCCATCGGCGGCATCACGGCCTTGCCGCCGAGCGCGGCGCAGCGCGTCAGCGTCTTGTCGACGTCGTCCACCGTGACGTAGCTGCCCCAGTGCGGCGGCATCCCGGGCGGCGCATCGGGCGGCACGCCCATGATGCCGCCGACCGCGGTGTCGCCCACGCTGACCACGCGGTAGCCGCCCATCTCGGGGCCCATCTCCTTCACCGACCAGCCGAACAGCTGCCCGTAGAAGGCTGCCGACGCGGCGGGATCGGACGTGACGAGCTCGTTCCAGCTGAAAGCGCCCTGGGTCTGGTAGGCATCCATGGTTCACTCCTCGCGGCACAGTGGGTCGGGCCCGGATGCTGCGGCACAATCCGCGGCGCTGTCGATCCCTTCCATGAGCCTCGTTTTCCCGCACACGTTCGTGCCCTGGTTTCGCGCCGTGGCGCCCTACATCCACGCCTACCGCGGCAAGACTTTCGTGGTGGCGCTGGCGGGCGAAGCCATAGCGGCCGGCAAGCTCAACAGCTTCGTGCAGGACCTGGCCATCCTGCACGCCATGGGCATCAAGCTCGTGATGGTGCACGGCTTCCGGCCGCAGGTGACCGAGCAGCTCGCGGCCAAGGGCCATGTCTCGCGCTTCGCGCGCGGCATCCGCATCACCGATTCGGTGGCGCTGGACGCGGCGCAGGAGGCCGCCGGCCAGCTGCGCTTCGAGATCGAGGCCGCGTTCTCGCAGGGCCTGCCCAACACGCCGATGGCCAATGCCACCGTGCGCGTGGTCTCGGGCAACTTCCTCACCGCGCGACCGGTGGGCATCGTCGACGGCACCGACTTCATCCACAGCGGCCTGGTGCGGCGCGTCGACCAGGCCGCCATCCGCCGGGCCATCGAGTCGGGCGCCCTGGTGCTGCTCAGCCCCTTCGGCTTCTCGCCCACCGGCGAGGCGTTCAACCTGACGATGGAGGACGTGGCCACCGCCGCGGCGATCGCGCTGCAGGCCGACAAGCTGGTGTTCCTGACCGAGATGCCCGGCATCCGCGAGCGCCAGGACGATGCCGACAGCGCCATCGACACCGAGCTGGCGCTGGCCGACGCCAAGCGCCTGCTGGCCGCCCTGCCCGCGCCCACGCTGCCCACCGACACCGCGTTCTACCTGCAGCACTGCGTCAAGGCCTGTGAAGGCGGCGTCGAGCGCTCGCACATCCTGCCCTTCGCCACCGACGGCGCGCTGCTGCTCGAAGTCTTCACGCACGACGGCGTGGGCACGATGGTGGTCGACGAGAAGCTGGAAAGCCTGCGCGAGGCCACGCCCGACGACGTCGGTGGCGTGCTGCAGCTGATCGAGCCCTTCGAGCGCGACGGCACGCTGGTGCGGCGCGAGCGCACCGAGATCGAACGCGACATCGGCAACTACAGCGTGGTGGAGCACGACGGCATCATCTTCGGCTGCGCCGCGCTCTACCCCTATCCCGAGGCGCGCACGGCCGAGATGGCGGCGCTGACGGTCTCGCCGCTGTCGCAGGGCCAGGGCGACGGCGAACGGCTGCTCAAGCGCATCGAGCAGCGCGCTCGCGCCGAGGGGCTGGGCAGCCTGTTCGTGCTGACCACGCGCACCATGCACTGGTTTCTGAAGCGCGGTTTCACGCAGGTCGACCCCGACTGGCTGCCCGAAGCGCGCAAGCGAAAATACAACTGGGACCGGCGCTCGCAGGTGCTGGTCAAGAAATTGGGTTGAAGCGAGGAGCTCAAGATGGCCCGCATGGTGCAGTGCACGTATCTGAAGAAGGAAGCCGAGGGCCTGGGTTTCGCACCCTACCCGGGCGAGCTGGGCAAGCGCATCTACGACCACATCAGCAAGGAAGCGTTCGAGCTCTGGAAGAAGCACCAGACGATGCTGGTGAACGAGAACCGCCTGAATCTGGCCGATGCGCGGGCGCGCCAATACCTGGCGCGGCAGATGGAGCAGTTTCTCTTCGGCGGCGATGCCGACAAGCCCGTTGGGTATGTGCCGCCGCCAGCCTGAGTTTTGACTTCGGGTCGTCACCGGGCCGGGCCGGGGTTTGGCAAAGGTATATTGACCCTGAATCTCAATCTCTGCAGAAAACCTCCATGACGAAGAACGCACTGACCGACCTGCTGGCGCAGAAGGCCGCACTCGAACAACAGATCATCGAGATGCAGCGCGAGCAGCGCGCCGATGCGATCGCCCAGGTGAAGTCGCTGATGGCCGAGTACGGCCTGACGCCGGCCGACATCGGCCAGTCCCCGCGCGCCGCCGCACCCCGGCCCGTGAAGGCCAAGGTGGCTGCCAAGTACCGTGACCCGGCCACGGGCAACACCTGGTCGGGCCGCGGGCTCAAGCCGAAGTGGCTGAGCGCTGCGCTGGCCGACGGGCGCCAGTTGTCCGATTTCGCGGTCTGAAGGCCGCGCCCTGGTGACGCTGCGCGGCCGGGCTTCAAGCTGGGGCGGCATCGCCCCGATGGCGCTGCGCGCCGCCGGCGTAGCCCTGGCCGCGATGGCCCTGGCCGATGCCGGGGCCGTGAACCCGCGGTTCTCGTCCTGGCTCGCGCTGGCGCTGCCGGCCGGGCTGGCGCTGGCCGCGGGTCAGCGCTGGGGACGCGCGGCCTTCGCGGCGGCGCCCCTGGGCCTGCTGCTGGCCCTGGTCACGCTGGGCATGCCGGCGGGTCACGCGCTGCTGGACGCCACGGTGGTCAGCACCGGTGCGCTGCTCGGCGTCGCCGCCCTGCGCGCGCTGCGCTTCGACCACCGGCTCGAGCGCAGCGTCGACGTGGCCGCGCTCGCGATCGCGGTGCTGCTGGCCGCGACGCCGCCGATGGCGCTGGCCACCGCGGTCTGGGAAGACGCCGCGCTGGGCCAGGGCTTGGGCGGCCCGCTGCTGAAGGGCTGGGCCATCGACGGTCTGGCGATGCTGGCGACGGCCACGGCGGTGCTGGCGCTCGACCGCGGGCTGCTGCTGTCGCTGCGGCGCGGCGGCACCTGGCGCGCGCCGGCGGCGTCGATCGTCGCGGTGCTGGTCCTGCTGGCCGCGCTGGCGCTGGCGCCACGCGCGCAGGTGCCGACGGCGGCGCTGCTGCTGTTCCTGCCGCCTGCCGTGGCCGTGGCACTGGCCGTGCGCGGTCAGCTCGCGATCGGCGCTGGTGGCTTGCTGGCGGCCGGGCTGCTGGGCGCCGCCCTGGCCACCGGTGAGGCCCCCGCCTGGGGCGGACGCGCCGCCGCCGATGCGCTGCTGTGGGCGAGCTTCGCGTCGGCACTCGGCACCCTGCTGCTGGCGCACGCAGCCCGCGGGCTGTGGCAGGCGCGCTCGCAGCGCTGGGAATGGGCACTCGATGGCTCGCGCCTGGGCGTGGCCGACTGGCACCTGCAGCGCGAGGAAGGCTTCGCCTCGGCCGCCTGGCGCGCGCACACCGGCCACGAGACCGCGGCCTGGCGTCCGGCCGACTGGCTGGCCGCCGTCCACGCCGACGAGCAGCCGCTGCTGCGGCAGGCCATGGCCGCCCTCGGCGCGGGTGAGGACGGCCGGCGCCAGCTCGAGCTGCGGCTGGCACGCGCAGGCGGCTGGCGCTGGGCCGAGACCACGCTGATGGTGATCGAGCGTGACCCCGACGGCCGGCCGCTGCGCCTGCTGGCGACGCTGGCCGACGTGCAGGAGCGGCATGAAGCGCAGGAACGCCAGCGCATGTCGGCCAGCCTGTTCCAGCACCTGCACGAAGGCCTGCTGATCACCGACGCCGACCTGCGCGCGCTCGATCTCAACCCGGCCTACACGCAGATCCTGGGCGTGCCGCGCGAGGAGCTGCTGGGCACCGTGCCGTCGCTGCTGCGCCCGAGCCCGGCCGACCCGGTCGCGCGCCAGCAGCGCGCAGCGATGTGGGCCAGCCTGCGCGACCAGGGCAGCTGGCGCGGCGAGCTGCTGGAACGCCGCCGCAATGGCGAGCTGTGCACGTTGGCAGCCACCATCTCCAGCGTGCGCGGGCCGGCGCCGCATGCCGAGAACGCGGTGCGCTACCACGTCCTGGTCATCTCCGACATCACGGAGCAGCGGGCGCAGCGCGAGCTGCTCGAGCGCCAGGCCCGCTTCGACGAGCTGACGCGGCTGCCCAACCGCGCCCACCTGTCGCAGCTGCTGGACGACGCCATCCGCGCCGCCGACCGTGACGGCTACCTGCTGGTGGTGTGCTATCTCGACCTGGACAAGTTCAAGCCCATCAACGACCGCCACGGCCACGACGCCGGCGACCGCCTGCTGGCCGAGCTGGCCGGCCGCCTGCGCAGCGCCCTGCGCAGCCGCGAGCAATGGGCCGATTCGGCGGCGCGGCTGGGCGGCGACGAGTTCGTGCTGCTGCTGCGCGCCGGCACGCTGGAGGAGGCAAGGCTGGCCGTGGAGCGGGTGCTGCGCGTGCTCTCGCAGCCCTACGTCATCGACCCGGCGCAAGAGCCCGTGCAGGTCACGGCCAGCATGGGGGCCACGGTCTACCCGGTGGACCACAGCGACGCCGACGCCCTGCTGCGGCATGCCGACCATGCGATGTACGGCGCCAAGCAGGCCGGGCGCAACGGCTACCTCTTCTTCGACCCCGAGCACCGGCGGCGCAACGAGCAGCGCGTGATGGCCATCGGCCGCATCCAGGAGGCGCTGGACCAGCAGGAGTTCGTCCTGTACTACCAGCCCAAGGTCGACATGAAGAGCGGCCGCGTGCTCGGCTTCGAGGCGCTGCTGCGCTGGGAGCACCCCGAGCAGGGCATCGTGGCGCCGCTGCAGTTCCTGCCGCTGATCGAGGAGACGGGGCTGTCCTCGCGCATCGGCGACTGGGTGCTGTCGCAGGCGCTGGAGCACCTGTCGCAATGGCGGCGCGACGGCCTGGATTTCGCGGTCAGCGTCAACATCTCGGCGCGCCACCTGCAGGAGCCCGACTTCGCGCAGCGCCTGGCCGAGCTGCTGGCGCGCCACGACGAGCCGCTGGCCGCGCGGCTCGAGCTCGAGATGCTGGAAGGCGTGGCCCATGCCGACATCGACGCCACTTCGGCGCTGGTGGCGCGCTGCCAGAGCCTGGGCGTGCGCTTCGCGCTCGACGACTTCGGCACCGGCTATTCGACGCTGGCCTACCTGAAGCGGCTGCCGGTGGACGTGCTCAAGATCGACCGCTCGTTCGTGCACCACATGCTGGACGATGCGCAGGACCGCGCCATCGTCGAGGGGGTCATCGGCCTGGCACGCACCTTCGGCTGCGTCGTCGTCGCCGAGGGCGTGGAGAGCCCGGCCCAGGCGCGCACGCTGCTCGAGCTGGGCTGCGAGATCGGCCAGGGCACGGGCATCGCCGCACCGATGCCGTCCAACCTGGTGGCGGGCTGGCTGCGCGAGTACCGCGGCATGTTCGCGCTGGCGCCCGCCGTGACGGCGAGCCCGGCCGCGCCCTCGGCCGCCTGAGCGCGGCCTGGGCGCGGCCTGAGTGCCGGGCCGCCGGGCCGCGCTCGGGCCCGAACTAGACTCGTGCCGTGATCCCGGCCGGATTCTTGCAGGAGCTGCTCTCGCGCGTCGACATCGTCGACGTGGTGGGTCGCCACGTCGAGTTGCGGCGCGGCGGCGCCAACTTCATGGGCCTGTGCCCGTTCCATGCCGAGAAGTCGCCCAGCTTCTCGGTCACGCCGAGCAAGCAGTTTTATTACTGCTTCGGCTGTGGCGCCAGCGGCGACGCCATCCGCTTCCTGACCGAGCACCTCGGCCTGAGCTTCATCGAGGCGGTGCGCGAGCTGGCGCAGGGCGTGGGGATGGCCGTCCCGGAAGAGCAGGTCAGCCCCGAGGAACGCCAGCGCCGCGACACGCTGCGCCAGCGCCGGCTGTCGCTGGGCGAGCTGCTGAACCAGGCGGCCGAGTTCTACCGGGCCCAGCTGCGCGCGCAGCCGCGCGCCGTCGACTACCTGAAGCGGCGCGGCCTCAGCGGCACCATCGCAGCCCGCTTCGGCCTGGGCTACGCCCCGCCGGGCTGGCGCACGCTGGCCGGCGTGTTCGCCCGCTACGACGACCCCTTGCTCGAGGAGGCCGGCCTGGTGCGCCAGCGCGTGGTCGAAGGCGGCGACACGAGCGACGAGACCCCGCCCGAGGCTGCCGACCGCGGCCGCTACGACTGGTTCCGCGACCGCGTGATGTTCCCGATCCGCGGCGTCGACGGCCAGGTCATCGGCTTCGGTGGCCGCGTGCTCGACGACAGCAAGCCCAAGTACATCAACTCGCCCGAGACGCCGCTGTTCAGCAAGGGACGCGAGCTCTATGGCCTGTTCGAGGCGCGCCAGGCGCTGCGCGACAAGGGCTGCGCGCTCGTGGTCGAGGGCTACATGGACGTGGTGGCCCTGGCGCAGGCGGGCTACGCCAATGCGGTGGCGACGCTGGGCACGGCCTGTACCGCCGATCATGTGCAAAAGCTCTTCCGCTACACCGATTCGGTGGTTTTCAGCTTCGATGGCGATGCCGCGGGCCGCCGCGCGGCGGCGCGTGCGCTCGAGGCGGCGTTGCCGCATGCGAGCGACCTGCGCACGGTGCGCTTCCTCTTCCTGCCGCCCGAGCACGATCCGGACAGCTTCGTGCGCGAGCGCGGGGCCGAGGCCTTCGAGCAGGCCCTGGCGCAGGCGGTGCCGCTGTCGCGCCAGCTCATCGAGCAGGCCGCCGCCGATGCCGACCTGGGCACGGCCGAAGGCCGGTCGCGTCTGGTGGCGCAGGCGCGGCCGCTGTGGAGCGCGCTGCCCGAAGGCGCGCTGAGGCGCCAGCTCTTGCCGGAGCTGGCGCGCCGGGCGCAGCTCGAGGTGGCCGATCTCGCCGCGCTGTGGGGCAGCCCGGTGCCGACCAGCGGTGCCCGGCCCCGCACCGGTCCGGCGTCGGCCCCGCCCTGGGCGGCACGCGGCGCGCTGCGCAGCCCCGCCGGCCGCCGCGCCCCGGCGGCGCCGGCCGACCTGGCCCTGCGCCTGCTGCTGCGGCACAGCGACTGGTGGGAGCGGCTGAGTGCCGAGGACCATGGCTTGCTGCACGGCCTGGACGGCCTGCACGGGCGCGTGATCGCCTGGCTCGAACGCCTGCTCACCGACCAGGGACCGCTCACCTGGGCCGCGTTGGACACCGCGTTGCCCGACGAACCCTGGGCCGCCCAGGCACGGCAGTGGGTGACCGCGGCCGACCCCGACGAGGCCCAGGACTACGCCGACCTGCAAAGGGTGGTACGGATGCTCTGGGTGGATCGGCTGCAGCTCCAAGCCCAGCAGCTGGCCGCCACGGCGCCGACGCTGCGCGACGAACTCGAGCGGCTGCGGTCGGTGAACGAGCAGATCCGCCGCCTGAAGGCCGAACTGGCTGCCGGCGCATCCTGAGAGGCGGAGCCAAGCCCTGCGCCACCGAGCTGCGGCGGATATAATCCGATGTTCGCCCCAGCGGCAACCGCCGTTGCAGGCCGCCGGCGGTGCCCTCTACCTAGGGCCTGGCGGCCTCGACCGGGGCCACGACACCGACCCCGAGCGACCCCGAGACCCAGGCCCCAACCGCGCAACGGTGCAAGAAGCTGCAACCCGCCGTCATTCGATGCCAGGCGTCCGACCGCTTGTGTGCCGCTGATCCGCAGGCAGCGGCCGGAACGTCCGGGCCTGTCGGCCCAGCCGACCCGCCGGCGGCGGGGACTGGTTTGCCTGCCCCACTTGCCGCTGCCTGCCCCATCGCCCAAGGAACCGCATGACCGCCAAGAAGCCCGCCGCCAAGACTGCCGCCCAGACCCCTGCCGAGGATGCCAAGCCGGCCAAGCCCGCAGGCAAGACTGCGGCCGGCAGCTCGGCCAGGGCCCCTGCCCTGGCCGAGGGCAAGCCAGCCAAGCCGCTGGTGAAGGCCGCGCCGCCCAAGGCCACGGCGACGGCCGGTGCGAAGCCTGACGCCAAGGCGAAGAAGGCCGAGCCCAAGCCGGCGGCCAAGCAGGCAGGGAAGCCGGCGGCCAAGGCCGAACTCAAGCCGGCCAAGCCCGACCCCAAGGCCGCCAAGGGCGGCAAGAAGGGCGCCGACGCCAAGGCACCGGCCGCGGACGACGTCGACCTGGCCGACATCGAGGCCGAGTTCGGCGGCGAAGCCGAGACCGAGGTCGAGGCCGGCGCCGAGCCCGAAGGCGAGAAGGCCGTCAAGGCCAAGCCCTTGCGCATGAAGGTGTCGCGCGCGAAGGAGCGCGCCCTGATGCGCGAGTTCGGCCTCGAGGAGACCACCCTCACCGAAGAAGAAGCCGCCAAGCGCCGCCAGGAGCTGAAGACGCTCATCAAGATGGGCAAGACGCGCGGCTTCCTGACGCACCAGGAAATCAACGACCACCTGCCCGAGAAGCTGATCAACGAGGAAATCCTCGAAGCCATCATCAGCATGCTCAACGACATGGGCATCGCGGTCTACGAGCAGGCGCCCGACGCCGCCACGCTGCTGGTGGCCGGCGGCGGCGCAACCACGGCGACCGAGGAGGAAGCCGAGGAGGCCGCCGAGGCCGCCCTGTCCACGGTGGACAGCGAGTTCGGCCGCACCACCGACCCGGTGCGCATGTACATGCGCGAGATGGGCACGGTGGAGCTGCTCACGCGCGAGGGCGAGATCGAGATCGCCAAGCGCATCGAAGGCGGCCTGCAGGCCATGATGCTGGCGATCAGCGCCTCGCCCACGACCATCGCCGAGATCCTGGCGATGGCCGACCGCATCGCCGCCGGCGAGATGCAGATCAGCGAGGCGGTCGACGGCTTCGTCAGCGACGACGAGGCCGACGACTACGTGGCCGAGGAAGACTTCGACGAGTTCGACGAAGAAGACGACGACGACGGCCAGGGCGGCAGCAAGGCGCTGACCAAGAAGCTCGAGGAGCTGAAGAAGCAGGCCCTGGAGAAGTTCGCCAACCTGCGCGTGCACTTCGACAGGATGCGCAAGGCCTACGAGAAGGAAGGCTACAAGTCCACCGCCTACAACAAGGCGCAGCACCAGATCAGCGACGACCTGATGACGATCCGCTTCACGGTCAAGACGATCGAGAAGCTCTGCCACATCCTGCGCAGCCAGGTCGACGACGTGCGCCGCTACGAACGCGAGATCCGCAAGATCGTGGTCGACAAGTGCGGCATGCCGCAGGACCACTTCATCCGCACCTTCCCGCCGAACGTGATGAACCTGAAGTGGGCCGAGAAGGAAGTGGCCACGGGCAAGCCGTACAGCCACATCCTGGCGCGCAACCTGCCCGCCGTGCAGGAGCTGCAGCAGAAGCTGACCGATCTGCAGAGCCGCGCCGTGGTGCCGCTGGAGGACCTGAAGCAGATCAACAAGAAGATGAACGAGGGCGAGAAGGCGAGCCGCGACGCGAAGAAGGAGATGATCGAGGCGAACCTGCGCCTGGTCATCTCGATCGCCAAGAAGTACACCAACCGCGGCCTGCAGTTCCTCGACCTCATCCAGGAAGGCAACATCGGCCTGATGAAGGCGGTGGACAAGTTCGAATACCGGCGCGGCTACAAGTTCTCCACCTACGCCACCTGGTGGATCCGCCAGGCGATCACGCGCAGCATCGCCGACCAGGCGCGCACGATCCGCATCCCGGTGCACATGATCGAGACGATCAACAAGATGAACCGCATCTCGCGCCAGCACCTGCAGGAGTTCGGCTACGAGCCCGACGCGCCGACGCTGGCCGAGAAGATGGAGATCCCCGAGGACAAGATCCGCAAGATCATGAAGATCGCGAAAGAGCCGATCTCCATGGAAACGCCGATCGGCGACGACGACGACAGCCACCTGGGCGACTTCATCGAGGACACCAACAACGTGGCCCCGGTCGACGCCGCGATGCAGGCCGGCCTGCGCGACGTGGTGAAGGACATCCTCGACAGCCTGACGCCACGCGAGGCCAAGGTGCTGCGGATGCGCTTCGGCATCGAGATGAGCACCGACCACACGCTGGAAGAGGTGGGCAAGCAGTTCGACGTCACGCGCGAGCGCATCCGCCAGATCGAGGCCAAGGCGATCCGCAAGCTCAAGCACCCCAGCCGCAGCGACAAGCTGCGGACCTACCTGGACAACCTGTAGCCGACCACCTGCGCGGGCGGCGGCGCCAGGTGTCGCGACTACACTGCGCAGCGCGATGACGCGCATCTCCGACCGCACCGTCCTGTTTGCCGATCTGCGCGGCAGCACGGCACTGTTCGAGACCCTGGGCAATGCCGAGGCCACCTCGGTCGTGACGCATTGCGTCAGGGCCCTGGCCGACCCGGTGGCGGCGCAGCAGGGCCAGCTCGTCAAGACGCTGGGCGACGGCCTGATGGCTGCCTTCGACGACCCGGCCCAGGCCGTGGCGGCGGCGCTCCTCATGCACGACCTGCTCGAAGGCATGGTCTCGCGCGGCAGCGAACGCGGTGCGTCGTCGGGCCTGCGCGGGCTGCGCCTGCAGGTCGGCGTGGCGCGCGGCGAGGTCGTCGAGATGGCCGGCGACTGCTTCGGCGACGCCGTCAACGTCGCGGCCCGCCTGCTCGACCACGCCAGCGACAACGAAACCCTGGTCACGGCCGACGTGCTGATGGGCCTGCCCGCCGACATGCGCCCGCGCTTTCGCAGCCTCGACCGCCTGGTGCTGCGCGGCCGGGCCGAGCCGGTGGCGGTGCATGTGATGGGCGGCCGCCGCGGCGCCGGCAGCGAGCTGGCGGTGACGCAGTTCGGCGACGTGACCGGCGTGCACGAGCCCGACGGCCTGCGCCTGATGTGGGGCGGCCAGCAGCGCGTGGTGGCCTGCCACCAGCTGCCGGTGGTGCTGGGGCGCAGCCCGCAGGCAGCGTTCTGCGTCGACGATTCTCGCGTGTCGCGCTCGCACGCGCGGCTGGACTGGCACGGCGGCAGCTTCCAGCTCACCGACCTCAGCTTCAACGGCACCTACGTGCGCTTCAACGACGGCGAGATCGTCAGCCTGCGGCGCGGCAGCTGCACGCTGCACGGCAGCGGCAGCATCGGCCTGGGCGGCTCGCCCAGCGACCCGGCGTCGGCCTGTGTCAGCTTCGACGTGCTGCGCTTTGCCGACACCCAGCCGCAACCCATGCTGGCGCTGCGCTGACCATGCGCGTGCTGTACGTCGACGACGACCGCATCAACACGCTGCTGTTCGTCGAGGCCTGCCGCTTCGCCGCCAGGGTCGAGGTCGAGACCGCAGCCAGCGGCAGCGAGGCGCTGGCGCTGGTGGAGGGCTGGTCGCCCCAGCTGCTGGTGATCGACCTGCACCTGCCCGACACCACCGGCTACGCCCTGCTACCGGCGTTGCGGGCCCGCCTGGGCGGCCCGCCGACGCCGGCCTTTCTCTGCACCGCCGACGAAGCGCCACTGGTGGCCGGACCGGCGCGCGCGGCCGGCTTCGACGGGCTGTGGGCCAAGCCGGTCGATCTGCACCAGATGCTGCAGGAGCTCGAACGCCGCGGTGCCGCCCGATGAGCTTCGCCGCCGAGCCCGCGCACCGCCACGGCCAGCCCGCCCGCACCGCGGTGCTGCTGGTCAACCTGGGCACCCCCGACGCGCCCACCGCACCGGCGCTGCGACGCTACCTGGCCGAGTTCCTGAGCGATCCGCGGGTCGTGGAGATCCCGCGCCTGGTGTGGTGGCCGATCCTGCACGGCATCATCCTGCGCACGCGGCCGGCGCGCTCGGCCGCCAAGTACGCCACCGTCTGGGCGCCCGGCGGCTCGCCGCTGGCGGTGTGGACGCAGCGCCAGACCGAGGCGCTGGCGCAGCACCTGCGCGCCGCGGGGCACGATCTGCTGGTGCGCCACGCTATGCGCTACGGCTCGCCGGCGCTGCCGCGGGTGCTCAGCGCCTTGCGGGCCGAAGGCGCCACGCGCGTGCTGGTGCTGCCGCTGTATCCGCAGTACGCCGCCGCCACCACTGCCAGCGTCGCCGACAGCGTGATGCAGTGGGCGCAGCGTGCGCGGCGCATGCCCGAGCTGCGCTTCGTCGGCGAGTACCACGACGACGCGGGCTACATCGGCGCCCTGGCCGAACAGCTGCGCGCGCACTGGCGCGAGCACGGCCGCGCCGAGCGCCTGGTGCTCAGCTTCCACGGCGTGCCGCACCGCTCGCTGATGCTCGGCGACCCCTACCACTGCCAGTGCCACGCCACGGCGCGGCACCTGGGGACGGCGCTGGGTCTGGGGCCGGACGAGATGGTGGTCACTTTCCAGAGCCGCTTCGGCAAGGCGCGCTGGCTCGAGCCCTACACCGAACCCACGTTGCGCGCGCTGGCGGCACAAGGCGTGCGACGCGTCGACGTCATGTGCCCCGGCTTCGTGGCCGACTGCCTGGAGACGCTGGAAGAAATCGCGCAGGAGGCGCGCGAAGCCTTCCTCGAAGCCGGCGGCGAGCAGTTCCGCTACGTGCCCTGCCTCAACGACAGCCCGCAGTGGGTGGCCGCGCTGGCCGCGCTGGCCGAGCGCCACCTGCAAGGCTGGCCCACCGGGCCCGGGCGCGACGACGCCGCCCGCCTGGCCGCCCAGCGCGAGCGCGCGCTGGCCCTGGGCGCACCCGACTGACGGCGGGCCGATGCCCGTCGCCAGCCAGCACCAGCATCAGCGCGCCGTGGCCAGCTGCCGAAACTCGAACAGGTAGTCGGCGCCCTGCACGTAGGGACCGTTGCGCACCGGGCCGTAGCGCGGGCGCTGCGGCAGCTGCCGCGTCACGTCCTGCCGCACCTGCTCGAACACGTCGTAGCCGGGCTCCCACTGCGTCACCTTGCCCAAGGCCGTGATCAGGCTCTGCGCGAACGGCGAATGGCCGCCGATCGCCCCATCGGCTACCGGCTCGTTGCCACCCGAGGACATCACCAGCGCCGCGCGATGGCCCAGGAAGGCCGACGGCGTGCGTTCGCTGCGGCTGACCGTGACGCTCTGGCTGGAGACCAGGCTGCCCGAGAAACAGCTGTCCGACACCAGCACCACCTGCGAGGCCCGCATGCGCGTGATCAGGCGGTCGATGTCGTTGTTGGAGACCCAGGTCTTGGGCAACTCGGCGTTGGCGTTGGACGGTATCCAGTACCCCATGCCGGTGGCGTCGACCACCACGCCATGGCCGGCGTAGTAGACCAGCACCGAATCGGTGGGACGCGCCTGCACGGCCAGTCGGTTCAGCGCGCCCAGGATGGCCTCGCGCGTGGCATCGTGGATCACCACGGTCTGGTAGCCCAGCCGCGTCTGCAGCACCCTGGCCACCGAATCGGCGTCGTGCACGGCGTTGTCGAGCCACGGGATGCGGTCGTCGATGAACGCGTCGTTGCCGATCACCACCGCCAGCTTGCGGCTGATCTGAGGCACGGCGGCCTCGCGCACCGGCACGGGCGCCGGCAGCGGCGGCGCCACCAGCGCCGGCCGGGCCGCCTGGCGCGGCGGCGGCGCCAGCACCGGCAGGCTGGC
>JAGWLO010000047.1 GCA_028872015.1 Burkholderiales bacterium
AACTCGTTGCCTTCGGTGAACGCCAGGCTGTAGCCGTAGATGACCCACAGCACGGTGATCATCGAGAAGGTGACGAACACCTGCATCAGCACCGACAGCATGTTCTTGCTGCGCACCAGGCCGCCGTAGAACAGCGCCAGGCCGGGGATGGACATCATGATGACGAGGGCGGTGGACACCAGCATCCAGCTGACATCGCCCTTGTTGACGGTTTCCACCGGGCCCGAGGCGGCCGCGGCGGGGGCCGAGGCCGACGAGGCGGCGGCCATCGGCGCCGACGCCGCGTCGGCAGCGGCGGCGGCGGGCGCCGACGCGGCCGCGGCCGAGGCCGCGTCCTGCGCATGCACCGTCCCGCCGAGGCCCATGAGCGCAACGCCCAGGGCCAGGATCGCGAAGAGTTTCTTCATGGTTGGCTAGTCTTGTGTAGGGGTTGGAGGACGCGGCTTCAGAGCGCGTCCTTGCCGGTCTCGCCCGTGCGGATGCGCACCACCTGCTCGAGCGGGCTGACGAAGATCTTGCCGTCGCCGATCTTGCCGGTGCGGGCCGAGCCTTCGATCGCCTCGATGACGCGGTCGACGATGGCGTCGTCGACCGCGGCCTCGATCTTCACCTTGGGCAGGAAGTCCACCACGTACTCGGCGCCGCGGTACAGCTCGGTGTGGCCCTTCTGGCGCCCGAAACCCTTGACCTCGGTCACCGTGATGCCCTGGACGCCGATGCCGCTCAGGGCCTCGCGGACTTCGTCGAGCTTGAACGGCTTGACGATTGCAGTCACCATCTTCATGGAGGTTCTCCGTTCGGGGTTCAGAAGGTGTACTTCGCGCCGACCACCAGGGTGGCCTTCTGCAGGCTCTTGAAGCCGCTGCCGTCGGCGTTCTGGTAATAGTAGGCGTCGATGCCGCCGACCTTCTTGTTGTCGGTGCCGATGGCCGCCGCGCTGACGGAGAAGCCGTTGCCGAAGTCCTTGCCCAGCGTCAGCGAGAAGTCGGTGTACGAGTACGCGCCGTTGTGCGCGATGCTCTGGTGGCCGATGTGCGGCGTGAGCGAGAAGCCGCTGCCGAGGTCGAAGTTCGCGCTCAGGTCGAGGTAGCCGCTGTTCTTGCTGTCGGCGAAGCCGAAGATGTTGGTCAGCGTGTGCGAGTACTTCAGCGTGGCCGGACCGTAGGTCAGCGCGCCGTAGATCTCGAACGTGTTGGCGTTGGCGGCGGCCGCGCCGAGCCTGCCGTACTTGTTGTTCACGTACAGGTAGTACAGGCCGCCGACGTCGAAGCTCAGGCCCTCGGAGAGGCTGCCGCGGTAGCCGCCGTACAGGTCCCATTCGGCCGGCGTGCTGCCGGTATCGATGCCGCCGGCGGCCGTGCCGGCGTCCTTGATCCACTTGATGGTCGACAGCCAGGTGCCGACGTACGCGCCCGAGGCGTCGGTGTAATCGATGCCGCCCTGCAGCGCCGGCTGCTTGCGCGACTGCGACAGGCCGCGGTAGCGGTAGTCGCTGACGACGCCGATGTTGTAGGCGAGGGACGATGCCGGCGCAGCGGCGGGCGCCGGTGCCGCACCCGCGGCGGCAGGCGTGTCGTCGGCGCGTGCGGCCAGCGGCAGCGCGGCCAGACCAGCCAGCGCGGCGAGCAAGGGGATCGTGTTTCGCTTCATGGGTTCTCCGGAGGTGGTGGGTAGGCGGTGTCAGGGCAGCGGTTTGCAGCTTCCGTGCCATGGGCCGCGACCGGCTGCGGCAGGCTCGGCTTCCCCCGGCCAAGGGCTGCATCACCTCGTTGCCTTCCGGACAAGCCCCCAGAGGTGGGCCCCAAACCAGGGCGCACCAAAACGGTGCCTTTGAGGCGGGCCAGGCCGTCCACAGAATCCAGGCCTCGCAACGGGGAGGGCAGACCGCCATGACGCTCTCGGTGGTGATGAGCCGGGCCCTCGACGGCCTGCAGGCACCGGCGGTGCACGTCGAGGTGCAGCTGGCCAACGGCCTGCCCAGCTTCACCCTGGTGGGCCTGGCCGACACCGAGGTGAAGGAGTCGCGCGAACGGGTGCGCGCCGCCCTGCAGCAGAGCGGGTTCGCCTTTCCGCACAACAAGCGCATCACGGTCAACCTGGCGCCGGCCGACCTGCCCAAGGAATCCGGCCGGTTCGACCTGCCGATCGCGCTCGGCATCCTGGCCGCTGCCGGCCAGCTCGACGCCGAGCGGCTGGCGGCGTGCGAGTTCGCGGGCGAGCTGTCGCTGGCCGGCGAGCTGCGCCCGGTGCGCGGGGCGCTGGCTCTGGCACTGGCAGCCCGGCAGGAAGGCGCCGGCCGCACGCTGGTGCTGCCGGCGATGAGCGCCTGCGCCGCGGCACGCGCCAGCGGGCTGGACGTGCGCGCCGCCACCAGCCTGGGCCAGGTGGTGGCGGCGCTGCTGGCGGGTGAGGCGGCGCAGCCGCTGCCTCCCGCGGCACCGGCGCCGCGCGGGCCCGCTGCGGCGGGCGGGACCGGCCCAGACCTGCGCGACGTGAAGGGCCAGGCCGGCGCCAAGCGGGCGCTGGAGATCGCCGCCGCCGGCGGCCACAGCCTGCTGATGGTGGGGCCGCCGGGCAGCGGCAAGTCGATGCTGGCGCAGCGCCTGACCGCGCTGCTGCCGCCGCTGGCCGACGACGAGGCGCTGGCCGGTGCCGCGCTGCGCGGGCTCACGGCCGTGGGCGCGGATGCGGCCGGTCTCGACGGCCGGCCGTTGCGCGCACCGCACCACACCGCCAGCGCGGCGGCGCTGGTGGGCGGCGGCTCGCCGCCGCGGCCGGGCGAGATCTCGCTGGCCCACGGCGGCGTGCTGTTCCTGGACGAGCTGCCCGAGTTTCCGCGGGCCGCGCTCGAGGCGCTGCGCGAGCCGCTGGAGACCGGCTCGATCACGATCTCGCGCGCGGCGCGCCAGGCCGTCTTTCCGGCCCGGTTCCAGCTCGTCGCGGCGATGAACCCCTGCCCCTGCGGCTGGCTCGGCGTGCCCGCCGG
Source organism: Burkholderiales bacterium (assembly GCA_028872015.1). Taxonomy (GTDB): domain Bacteria; phylum Pseudomonadota; class Gammaproteobacteria; order Burkholderiales; family Burkholderiaceae_C; genus Rubrivivax. The sequence goes on from JAGWLO010000047.1 coordinate 2,987, forward strand.
GCTGGGGCGCCACTGTCGCTGCACGCCCGAGGCGGTGGCGCGCTACCAGGGCCGGCTGTCGGGGCCGCTGCTGGACCGCATCGACCTGCAGGTGGAGGTGCTGGCCGCCAGCGCGCAACAGATGCTGGCCGCGCCCGACGGCGAGGCCAGCGCCACGGTGGCCGCGCGCGTGGCGGCGGCGCGCGCACGCCAGCAGGCGCGCCAGGGCCACCCGAACGCGCTGCTCGACGCCGCCTCGATCGACCGCCACGGCGGCCTCGATCCGGCCGCACTGCGCTTCGTGCGCAGCGCGGCCGAGCGGCTGGGCTGGTCGGGCCGGCGCCTGCACCGCTGCCTGAAGGTGGCCCGCACCATCGCCGACCTGGCCGGCAGCGGGGCGGTGGCCACTGCGCATGCGGCCGAGGCGCTGCAGCTGCAGCGGGTGCTGGCCTGACCGGGTCGCCGGCCGCGCCGCCGGCTCAGATCGCCTGCGGGTCGATGTCCACCGCCCAGCGCAGCAGGCCCTTGTGCTGCGCGCGCAGGCCGTGCAAGGCGGGCAGCCAGGCCGCCAGCATGCGCTGCAGCGGCGCGCGCGCCGGGGCTTCCAGCAGCATCTGCATGCGCTGCACGTCGGCCACCTTGGCCACGGCCGGCGGCACCGGCGGGTAGACCGTCACGCCCGTGTGCGCCTGCGCCAGCGCCGCGGCGTCGCGCAGGAAGGCGGTGGCCACCGCCTCGGTACGGCCCTCGGCGCGCAGCAGGGCCAGGCTGGCGAACGGCGGCAGCGCGGCGGCGCGGCGCTCGGCCAGCTGGGCCGTGGCGAAGGCGGCGTAGTCGTGCGCACGCAGCGCGGCGTACAGCGGGTGGCCGGGCGACCAGGTCTGGACCCACATCTCGCTGGCCGCGGCCTGGGCGGCGTCGCGGCCGGCACGGCCGGCGGCCTGCATCAGCAGCGCGAACAACCGCTCGGGGGCGCGGAAGTCGCTGCTGAACAGCGCCGTGTCGGGGTTGACCGCGGCCACCAGCGTGACACGCCGGAAGTCGTGCCCCTTGGCCAGCATCTGGGTGCCCACCAGCACGTCCACCTCGCCGGCGTGCATGGCCTGCAGCTGCTGCTGCAGCCGGCCTTCGCCGCGCGTGCTGTCGGCATCGATGCGGCCCACGCGCGCCGCGGGCAGCAGCGCGGCCAGCTGCTCCTGCAGCCGCTCGGTGCCGCGGCCGATGGGCGCGATGTCGAGGTTGCCGCAGTCGGGGCAGGCGCGCGGCACGCGCTCGGACAAGCCGCAGTGGTGACAGCGCAGCGTGCGGTCGAGCTTGTGGAACACGCGCCAGGCGCTGCAGTGCGGGCAGCCGCTCTTCCAGCCGCAGGCGCTGCAATGCAGCACCGGCGCGTAGCCGCGGCGGTTCAGCAGCAGCAGGCTCTGCTGGCCGTGCGCCAGCCGCTGCTCGATGGCGGCCAGCAGCCCCGGCGCCAGCACGCGCTCGCCTTCGGCCAGGCGCGGCAGGGCGCCCATGTCCACCAGCCGCACCTGGGGCATCGCGCCGCCGCCGATGCGGCTGGGCATGGCGATGCGGCGGTAGCGGCCTTCCAGCGCGCGCTGCCAGCTCTCCAGTGCCGGCGTGGCCGAGCCGAGCACCACCGGCACGCCCAGCCGGTGGCCGCGCCAGACGGCCAGGTCGCGCGCCGAGTAGCGCGCGCCTTCCTGCTGCTTGAACGAGGGGTCGTGCTCCTCGTCCACCACGATCAGGCCCAGGCGCGGCATCGAGGCGAACACGGCCAGCCGCGTGCCCAGCACCAGGTCGGCCCGCCCCAGGTGTGCCAGCAGCCAGTGGCGCAGGCGCTGGGCCGGCGTCAGCGCGCTGTGCAGGCTGACCAGGCAGCGGCCCGGGAACCGCTGCGCAAAGCGCGCCTCGAGCTGAGGCGTGAGGTTGATCTCGGGCACCAGCACCAGCGCCTGGCGGCCGCGTGCGAGGGCAGCTTCGGCGGCGCGCAGGTAGACCTCGGTCTTGCCGCTGCCGGTGGCGCCGTGCAGCAGCGCCGGCGCCCCGGGCTCGGCCAGCGCCGCCACCGCGGCCGCCTGCTCGGGCGTCAGGGGTGGTGGTTCGGGCGGCGGCTCGGGCGGCGCGGCCCCTGCCGCCGCCGCAGGCGCGCCCGGTGGCGGGTCGCGTTGCAGCCGGGCGATGCGCCGCGCCAGCTGCGCGTTGTCCAGCCGGCGCAGCTCGGGCGGCAGCACGGACAGCGCCAGCTCGCCCACGCCGCGCTGGTAGTACCCGGCGGCAAAGTCGACCAGGGCGCGCCACTCGTCAGCCAGCGGCGGCAGCGCGTCCAGCGGCGGCCCGGCCGGGCGCAGCCCCTCGACGGCGGGCGCGGCGGGCGACGCGGCCGCGTCGGCCCCGCGCTGCCACACCAGGCCGGGCACCCGGCGCCGGCCCAGCGGCACGTTCAGCAGCGTGCCAGGCGCCAGGGGCTGCTCGGTGGTGTAGTCGAGCAGCGTACCGATGCCCGAGTGACGCGGCGCCTCGACCGCCACCGCCACCGTCCGCGGCGCCCCTGCCGTCATGGCGCGCACCACGCCACTTGTGCGGGAAAGCTCGGCTGCACTTCAAGGATCACCCGCAAGTTACTGATAGGAAATGACTTTTGGATCTGTCCACGCAATCTGTGGATAACATTGTGCGCAAGCTGCGCCAAGGCGAGCCAAGTGCTTGATTCTGCGCGCCCGCGCTTGCGCTGCCCGTTTTGGCGGCAGGCCTGCAGAGCCATCAAAATCAACAACTTAGCGCACATTCGGGCAAACCAGGGTGGCGCAAGTCGACGCCACGACGGCGTTGCGGCGCAGCACGGGTTTTGGGGATAAGTCAACCCCTGAGCGCTCACTTACCGGCCATCTCGCGCCTGCCGCAGCGGCCATGGGCGCCGACGCCCGGCCCGGGCCTACCGGGGGTTGCGCTGGCTGCGCGAATGCGCATGCACCGCCTGCACCAGGGCAGCCACCTGCTCGGGCGGCGTGTGCTGGCTGATGCCATGGCCGAGGTTGAAGACGTGGCCGTCCCAGCCGCCATGGGCACCATCGGCGCGCTGCGGCGGGCCGAAGCTGTCGAGCACGGCGCGCGCCTCGCGCGCCACCACGTCGGGCGGGGCGAACAGCACCGCCGGGTCGAGGTTGCCCTGCAGCGCCACGCGGTGGCCCACCCGCGCCCGCGCGGCGCCCAGGTTCACGGTCCAGTCCAGGCCCACCACGTCGGCGCCGCAAGCCGCGATCTCGTCCAGCCAGGGGCCGCCGCCCTTGGTGAACACGATCACCGGCACGCGGGCGCCCTCGTGCTCGCGCTGCAGGCCGGCCACGACCTGGCGCGTGTAGTCCAGACTGAAGCGCTGGAAGGCACCGTCGGCGAGGACACCGCCCCAGGAATCGAACACCATCACCGCCTGCGCGCCGGCCTGGATCTGGGCGTTGAGGTAGGCCGTCACCGCCGCCGCGTTCACCGCCAGGATGCGGTGCAGCAGATCGGGCCGCGCGTACAGCATCGTCTTGATGCGCCGGTAGTCGTCGGAGCCGGCGCCTTCGACCATGTAGCTGGCCAGCGTCCAGGGGCTGCCCGAAAACCCGATCAGCGGCACTTTGCCCGCGAGCGCCTTGCGGATGGCGGCCACGGCGTCGAAGACGTAGCGCAGCCGGTCGAGGTCGGGCACCTGCAGTGCCGCCACGGCCGCCTCGTCGCGCACCGGGCGGGCGAAGCGCGGCCCCTCGCCCTGGCCGAAGCTCAGGCCCAGGCCCATGGCGTCGGGCACGGTGAGGATGTCGGAGAACAGGATCGCCGCGTCCAGCGGGTAGCGCTCCAGCGGCTGCAGCGTCACCTCGGTGGCGTACTGCGGGCTCGTCGCCAGCGCCATGAAGCTGTTGCCGGCCCGGGCGCGGGTGGCGTTGTACTCGGGCAGGTAGCGCCCGGCCTGGCGCATCAGCCACACGGGCGTGTGCGGAGTGGGCTGGCGCAGGCAGGCGCGCAGGAAGCTGTCGTTGTGCAGGGCGGCTGACATCCAAACGATTATGGCGGCGCCCTTGAAGCGGGCCGCCCTCGCCCCACCTGGGGATCACAAGGGTACGATCCGGCGCCCGACCGCCCCCACGCCCCCAGGAGGACTGACGCATGGCCCTGACGATTCGACGCGTCCCGCGCGTGCTGGCGCTGCTCGGCGCCTTTCTGCTGGCCAGCCTGCTGTCGGGCTGCGGCTACAACGACTTCCAGCGCCTGGACGAGCAGACCAAGGCCGCGTGGAGCGAGGTGCTCAACCAGTACCAGCGCCGCGCCGACCTGGTGCCCAACATCGTGGCCACCGTCAAGGGCGAAGCCAACTTCGAGCAGGAGACGCTCACCCGCGTGATCGAGGCGCGCGCCCGGGCCACCAGCATCCAGGCCACGCCCGCGCTCGTCAACGACCCGGTGGCGTTCCAGAAATTCCAGGCTGCGCAGGGTGAACTCACCGGCGCCCTGAGCCGCCTGATGGTGGTGAGCGAGCAGTACCCGAGCCTGAAGGCGAACCAGGCCTTCCAGGACCTGCGGGTGACGCTGGAAGGCACCGAGAACCGCATCACCGTGGCGCGCGGTCGCTACGTGAAGGCGGTGCAGGACTACAACGTGCTGGCGCGCAGCTTCCCCACCAACCTGACGGCCAAGATCTTCGGCTACGCGGTGAAGCCGAACTTCACGGTCGACAACGAAGCCGCGATCTCCACGCCGCCCAGCGTCAGCTTCGACAAGCCGGCCGCCCCCGCACCCGCGGCGTCGCGCTGAGCCGCCCTGGTATCGATCCCGAGCCGCTGATGGCCGAGCCCGCGCTGCGCCGCCTGCGGTCGTGGCTGGCAGCGCCGCTGCTCGGGCTGGCCCTGGTCTTGGGGCTCGCCTTCCCCGGCGCGTCGCAGGCGCAGGCCGTGCTGCCGGTGCCCGCGCTCAGCGCGCGCGTGATCGACCAGACCGGCAGCCTCAGCCCGGCCCAGCGCGCCGCGCTCGAGGCCAAGCTGGCGGCCTTCGAGGCCCAGGCCGGGCCGCAGATCGTGCTGCTGCTGGTGCCCACCACGGCGCCCGAGGACATCGCTTCCTACGGCCAGCGCGTGGCCGACCACTGGAAGCTCGGCCGCAAGCAGGTCGGCGACGGCCTGCTGGTGGTGGTGGCCAAGAACGACCGCCAGGTGCGCATCGAGGTGGCCAAGTCGCTCGAAGGCGCGGTGCCCGACCTGGCCGCGCGCCAGGTCATCGACCGCGCCTTCGCGCCGGCCTTCGCCCGGGGCGATTTCGCCGGCGGCCTGGACGCCGGCGTCGACCTGCTCATCGCGCGCATCCGCGGCGAAGACCTGCCGACGCCCGCCGCACGCGGCGCCGGCGCGCCGCCGGCGGTGCCGTTCCAGCAGTCGCTCATGTTCTTCTTCGTCGGCGTGATGGTCGTGGGCGGCCTGCTCAGCGCGGTGCTCGGGCGCCGGCTCGGCTCGGTGCTCACCGCCGTCGCCTCGGGCGGGCTGGCCTGGTGGCTGGGGGCCGGCGTGCTGATGGCCCTGGGCGCCGCGCTGGCCACCGTGCTGGTGGTGGGCGTGCTGGGCGTGGGCACCGTGCTGCAGCTGGTGGCCATGGGCATGGGCCGGGGCGGCGGCGGGGGTGGCGGGGGCGGTGGCTTCTCCTCCGGCGGCGGCGGCGACTTCGGTGGCGGCGGCGCCTCGGGGCGCTGGTGAGCACGCGGCCATGGACGACCTGCGACGGTCACTCTGCGACAGTTGGCCTGCGATGAGCCCCCTGCCATGACGAACCGCATCACCCGCATCGCGCGCCACTGGTGGCACGACGAACGCCACCTGCGGCGCACGCTCGACCCGGCCGCGCTGGCCCGGTTGCAGGCGCGGGTGACGGCCAGCGAAGCCCGCCACAGCGGCGAGATCCGCGTCTGCGTCGAAGCCGCCCTGCCGCTGCGCGAGCTCTGGCGCGACGCCGGCCCGCGCCAGCGCGCGCTGGCCCTGTTCGGCGAGCTCGGCGTCTGGAACACCGAGGCCAACAACGGCGTGCTGATCTACCTGCTGCTGGCCGAGCGCGCGATCGAGATCGTGGCCGACCGCGGCGTGGCGCACCGCGTGCCGCCCGGCCACTGGGCCGAGGTGCTGGCCGGCATGCGCGAGGCGTTCAAGGCCGGGCGCTTCGAGCCCGGCCTGCTGCGCGCCATCGACGCCGTCGATGCCGTGCTGGTGCAGCACTTCCCGCTCGCGCCCGGCCAGGCCAACCCGAACGAGCTGCCGGACGGCGTGGCCTTGCGCTGAGCCGGGCCTCGGCCGCGCACCGGCGGCCTCGGGGTCAGAAGTGCCCCAGCACCCCGAACTGGAAGGTCCGGCCGTAGGTCTCGCGCTGGATCGGCCGGTCGCTCGAGCCGAGCGTGAACTTCAGCGGCGTGTTCGTCAGGTTCTTGGCGTTGAAGTAGACGCTGAACGTCTTGCTGAGGTGGTAGCGCGACCCGAAGTCGAGCGAGAACCTGGCCTCGGAATAGACGTCGCTGGCCGCGTCGCCGCCGATGGCGAACAGATTGCGCGAGATGTAGTTGGCGCCGAGCTCGAGGTCATAGGCGTCACGCCGCTCGTACGACAGGATCGCGTTGGCGGTGGTGCGCGCCGTCGACGGCAGCGCCGTGGTCTCGCCGGGGCGGATCTCGATGCGCGAGGAGGTGCCGGTCCAGTTCACCGTCGTGCCCAGGCCCTGCAGCCAGCCCGGCAGGCCACGGAAGCGCTGCGCGTACTCGAACTCCACCCCCGTGATGCGCGCCGGCGCACCGTTCTTGAACGTGATCACGCTGACCGGGCCGGTGAAGCCCGCGAACAGGCCCTGGTTGGGGTAGGTCTGCGTCGTGACCAGCGGCACGATGTAGTCCTTCAGGTCCTTGTAGAAGAAGCCGGCCGACAGGATGCCGCCGCCGGGCAGGTAGTTCTCGATCGAGAAATCGAGGTTGTGCGAGTGCAGGGGCCGGATGTCGGGGTTGCCCTGCGACACCAGGTTCGCCGGCAGGTTGATGTTCAGCGCCGGGCTCTGCTGGTTGTAGCCGGGCCGGCCGATGGTGCTGGAGTAGATCGCCCGCCCCAGCAGCGTGGGCGTGAACTCGTAGCGCAGCTGCAGCGAGGGCAGCAGATCGGTGTAGCTGTGGCGGCTGGAGGTCGGCACGATGCTGCTGTTGCTGTTGACGTTGAACGCATCGAACTGCGTGCGGGTGGCCTCGATGCGCGCCCCCGTGAACACGCCGAGCTTGCCGTACCCGCTCTGGTACTGGCCGTACAGCGCATAGACGTCCTCGTGCACGGCGTAGGTGGACTGCGCGGCCGTGGCGGCGTCGGCCACCGGGTCGTTGGCGAAACCCGTGCCGGCGGCGAACGCGGCCTGCACGGCGCCGGGCTCGATCAGCGGGCCCATCGCGTAATGCCCGTCGTAGTAGGTGACGCCGGGGCCGGCCACGGCCTGGGTCAGCGGCAGCACGGGCAACTGGGTCGCGTTGTACACGCTCACGTCCTGGCTGAAGCGGCGCCGTCGCGCGCCGACGCCGAACTTGACCTGCTCGGTCTCGTACGAGGTGAACTGGGTCGGCACGGTCACGTTCAGCTTGGCCGACCAGTCCTGGGTGGTGCTGTTCTGGGTGCTGTTGCTGAAGCCCGTGAACGCGTAGCCGGCGGGGTCGAAGGGGTTGGCGCCCGCAACCGACAGGCTCGGGTCGTTGGCGTTCACGGTGTTGTTGTAGGTGACCGTGGGGGTGCCGGCCTGGGTCCAGACCGGGATCTGGTCGAAGGGCTTCTTGTAGCTGCCGATCGTGTGCGCCAGGAAGTAGTCGATCGCGAACCGGTCGTAGCGATCCTTGCCGCCGACGCTGAGCAGCCGGGTGTCGAAGCTCTCCTTGTTCGAGCGGTAGTACTTCTGCGCCGAGACGCCGCTTTCGGTGACGCTGCCATCGGGCTGAACGACCGGATTGCCGGGAAAGGTGTAAAGCAGGCCGTTCCGGTTGTAATGCTGCGTGGCGCCGAAGTCGTAATAGCGCAGATAGAAATGGTGCGCCGGCGACGGGCTGTAGCCGAATTCGCCCCCGACCACATGGCGCTTCTTCTGCTGGCGGTAATACCGCTGCTCGAAGGTTTGCAGCGCCTTGTACGGAATGCCGGGCGCCGGCGCCAGGTACGAGCCTTCCAGGTCGTCGACGCCGCGCTTGTCGGCGTAGTACGAGAAGACGCCGATCAGGCTGAAGGGCGCGCGGGCCGGCACATCACCGGCCGCCGGGTCTGCCTTCGAAGCGGCGCCGAACCGGCCGCCGACCGTGAGCGCCAGATCGACGATGCCCGTGCCGCGCAGCGGCTCGTAGCCCGAGCCCAGCTTCACATCGGCGAAGAAGGGCTTGCCGCCGCGCGGCACGGTCTTCGGCGTGATCTCGATCGTGCCGCCCACGGCCTCGGCCTCCTGCTCGGGGCGGTTGGTCTTGGTCACCGTGATGGAGCCGATCATCGCGGCCGGGATGTTGTCGAAAGACACCGCGCGGCTGCCGCCGTAGGGGCTGGTGGTGACGTCCGTGGGCGGCAGCCGGACGCCGCCGAAGGTGGTGCTGGACAGGTCGGAGTCCAGGCCGCGGATGTTGACGAAGCGGCCCTCGCCGGTGTCGGTCTCGAGCTGCACGCCCGGGATGCGGCGCACCGCATCGCCGGCGTTGACGACCGGCAGCTTGCGGATCTCGGCACCGCCGAGCACGTTGACGATGTTCTCGGCATCTTGCTGCGCGGCGCGGGCCAGCCCGGCGGTCACGCGCTGGCTCACCACCACCACCTGCTCCATGGCGCGGGGCGCGGGCTTGGCCGGATCGCCAGCCGCCTGCGCGCTGGCGCGGTCGGCGAGGCCAGGACCCGCGACGAGGGCAGCCAGCGCAGCCTGCGACAACAGCCGCGACAGCGCGCGCTGTGTTGCGGGGCGGCGGGTCTTCTTCGAATGCTGATGACGCGACACGGTTCGACTCCAAATGCGAGGAGTCGGCAGCATCGCGAGCGGCCATGACGCATACGTGACCCAAACCACGAGCATCCGTGACACTGCATGACAAGCACAAGGTCAAGGCCTGGAACTTGCAATTCACGCATTCGCTGCAGGCCTGGCTGAAACATGGCAATTCATGACGGGATATGTCGCGGCCGCCGTTTGCCACGGCATTGCAACAGTCGCTGCTTATCTTCATGGCAAAGTTTTGAATCAGCAGCCGGCTTGCCCGACGGGCCGTGAGCCGATGCCATGCCTTCGTTCGCCATTTGCGCGCCAACAACCAACGCCAGGATCCCTGCCATGTCCGTACGCCCCACGACTTCCAACCGCGCCGGCCGCCGTGCCGCCGCCATGCACCGCACGCAGGGCCGCCACCGGTCCGCCCCCCGGCCGCTGACGCTGGCGGTGTGCATCGGCTTGATCGGCGCCACGGCCGGCGGTGCCGCGCGCGCGGCCGAACCGGCGGCGCCGGCGGCCAGCGCTTCGGCGCCCGCGGCCAGGAGCAGCCGCGTGGTGGTCAAGGGCAAGGCCATCCTGACGGTGTCGCCGAAGGCCACCTTCACCGAGAGCGTGATCACCGAAGAAGCCATCCGCAACCTCTCGCCCGCACCCACCGTGACGATCCAGACGCTGCTGGCGCAGCAGCCGTCGGTGTTCGTGTACGCCAACGGACCCACCGGCGTGGAGACCAACGTCTACCTGCGGGCCTTCAACTCGAGCCAGTTCTCCGAGACCTTCGCCGGCGCCGCGCTGAACGACCTGTTCAACGGCGGCGTGACGAACTCGGCCGAGAACCGCAACAACGTGCTGCTGATCCCGGCCAACATCCAGGGCGTGGAGATCTACCGGGGCATCAACAACCCGTCGGTGAACAGCTACAACTCGCTCGGCGGCACGGTCAACTTCACGCCCCGCCAGCCGACCGCGACGGCCGGCGGCGATGCCGGCATCAGCGGCGGCAATTACGGCACCTTCGGCATCCACGCGCGCTGGGACACCGGCGACTGGAAGGGCCTGAAGCAGGTGTTCGCCGTCGACCACACCAGCAGCCGCGGCTGGATCGACAACACGGGCGACCACAACAACAACTTCTACTGGGGCCTCACGTACGCCTTCGACCACGCCAACCACCTGGCCAACTACCTGCTCTACAACGAGAACAAGGGCCTGTCGCCCTTCAACATGCCCGCGCCGCTGCAGCAGCAGTACGGCTACAGCTACCAGTGGCCGCTGAACACCACCAGCGCCCCCATCCACGACACGAACTGGATGGACATCGTCGACTTCAAGTCCACGCTCAGCCGCACCGTGGAGCTGCAGAACAAGTTCTTCTTCGGCCGCAACGAGTACCTGCGCACCTCGTACTCGAACCCGGCGCTCCAGCAGAGCGCCACGCAGCCCTACACGCTGGAAGACACGCCCACCGGGTTCCCGTTCTGGCTCGGCAACCCGGCCGGCCCCACCTATGACCCGGTGGCCACCTTCGGGGCCAGCGACGTGGGCACGGCCTACCACTTCTACGGCTACACCACCACCGGCGTCGGCGATTCGCCCAGCCTCAGCATCCACCTGCCGGACCACGAGATCGTGCTCGGCGCCAACATCTCCAGCGGCAAGCTGCACAGCCGCGAATACTGGTACGGCTCGGCGCCGGTGCCGCAGATCACCGGCTACAACAACGCCTGGGACGAGCACGACAGCCGCACGCTGTGGTCGGTGTACGCGCAGGACACGATCTCGCTGCTGGACGACCGGCTGCAGCTCACGCCGGGGGTGAAGTACATGCACGCGCGCACCACCAACAGCGACGTCGTGGGCATCTACTACCCGCTGGCCGGCACCGTCAGCGACAGCGAGCACTTCGTCTCGCCCACGCTGGGCGCCAACTTCAAGGTGGCCGACAGCCTGCACGTGTACGCCTCCTACGGCAAGAACATCAAGCTGCCCGACATCTCGGCCTACTACGGCGCCTTCCAGAGCGACGCCAACGGCAACCCCACCATCGTGCCGCCTCGGGTACAGCCCGAGTACGTGCAGGACTACGAGGTCGGCGCGCGCTACACGGCCGGCGGCCTGAGCGTCACGCTCAACGGCTACCGCGAGAACTTCAGCAACACCTTCATCTACCAGACCGACCCGGTGAGCCAGCTCATCACCTTCACCAACGGCGGCAGCTCGCGCTACCAGGGCGTGGAGCTGCAGCTGGTGCAGGACTTCGGGGCCACCGCCCTCGGCGACCTCAGCGGCTACTTCAACTACGCCCACAACCAGGCGAAGTTCACCTCCAGCTTCAACTCCGACTTCGCCGGCACGGTGATGGCGGGCCAGCCGCTGGCCGGGGTGCCGCAGAACCTGGTGAGCGCCGGCGCGGTGTGGAAGCACGAAGGCTGGCGCGTCGACCTGAACGGCCGCTACGTGGGCAAGCAGTACATCGACCAGGCCTACGCCGGCGTGCCCTCGGCCGCCACCATCGGCGCCTACGCCGTGGTCAACCTGGGTGTGAGCGACACGGTGGCCCTGAGCGACAGCGGGCCGCTGCATTCGGTGCGGCTGGGCCTGAACCTGGACAACCTGTTCAACCGCCGCTACCTCAACACCGCCTTCACCGACACCGACTACTTCGGCAACAGCTTCGTGCGCGGCGTGATCGCGTCGCCGCGTCTGGTGACGGGCAGCGTGGACGTCACGTTCTGAACCCTGGCGCTTCGGCCCGCAGGCAGGCTGTCTGCGAGCCGCTCCAGTCGGCCAGCGTGCCGTCCAGCGCGGCGCCGCGGCGCACGGCCGTCATCTCGGCCAGCACGCTCATCGCGATCTCGGGCGGCGTCTTGCCGCCCAGGTTCAGGCCCACCGGGCCGCGCAGCCGGCCCACCTCGGCCTGGCTGACGTCGAACTGCAGCAGGCGGTGGCGCCGCGCCTCGTTGTTGCGCCGCGAGCCCAGGGCGCCGACGTAGAAGGCGGGCGTCTTCAGCGCCTCCATCAGCGCCAGGTCGTCGAGCTTGGGGTCGTGCGTCACGGCCACCAGCGCGCTGTTGGCGTCGAGGTTCATCGCGATCACCAGGTCGTCGGGCATCAGCCGCGACAGCGTCACGCCTTCGAGGGCGGCCCAGCCTTCGTGGTATTCCTCGCGCGGGTCGCACACGGTGACGCGGTAGTCCAGCATCACCGCCATGCTGGCCAGGTAGCGGCTCAGCTGGCCGCCGCCGATGATGACCAGCCGCAGGCGCGGGCCGTGCACCGTCTCGAGCACCTGGCCGTCGAAGCGCAGCGCGTCGCCGTCGTCGCAAGGCCGCAACGACACCAGGCCGGTGGCCAGCTCCAGGCGCCGGCGCACCACGCGGTGGGCCTCGATCGCCGACAGCATCTCGCGCAGCAGGCTCTGGGCCGACAGCGGCTCCAGCACGATCTGCACCGTGCCGCCGCAGGGCAGGCCGAAGCGCTGCGCCTCGTCGGCGGTGACGCCGTAGGTGGTGCTCTGCGGCAGCCGGCTGGCGAGCTCGCCGCGGCGCACGCGCTCGATCAGGTCGTCCTCGATGCAGCCGCCCGACAGCGAGCCGGCCACCTGCCCGTCGTCGCGGATGATCATCAGGCTGCCCGGCGGCCGCGGGCTGCTGCCCCAGGTGCGCACCACCGTGCCCAGCACGACGCGGTGGCCGCGGTTCATCCAGTCCATCGCGCTGCGGATGACTTCGACGTCCATGCTGTTCATCGGGCGGGTCCTTTCACGAACGGGGCGGAAAGAATGCCACAGCCGCCTGCGGCCTGCCTGACGCGGCCGGAAATGGGCAGGAAATGGGCCGGAACGGCACAGTCCGGTACCCGCCGGCCTCAAACGGCGCAGTAGCGCTCCTGGATCTCGCGGTCGGCCAGCAGCGCCGCGGCCTCGCCCTGGTGGACGATGCGGCCCTGGTCGAGGATGACGGCGCGGTCGCTGATCCGCAGCGCCTGCTCCACGTTCTGCTCCACCAGCAGGATCGTGGTGCCGGCCTGCCGCAGGCGCACGAACAGCTCGAACATCTCGTGCACCAGCAGCGGCATGATGCCTTCCGAGGGCTCGTCCAGCAGCAGCATGCGCGGCCGCGCAATCAGCGCGCGCGCGATCGCCAGCATCTGCTGCTCACCACCCGACATCGAGGCGCCCTCCTGCTCCATGCGCTCGGCCAGGCGCGGGAAGGTGGCGCCGATCTCGGCGATGCGCTCGGCCTCGGCATGGCGCTCGGCGCCGGCGATCAGCCCCAGCCGCAGGTTCTCGCGCACCGTCAGGCCGGGCACGATGCGCCGCTCTTCAGGCACGTAGGCCAGGCCGAGGTGGAAGCGCCGGTGCGCCGGCAGGGCCAGGATCTCGTGGCCGTCGAAGACGACGCTGCCGGCGCGGCGCGCCATCAGGCCCATGATGGCCTTCAGCGTGCTCGTCTTGCCGGCGCCGTTGCGCCCCATGAGGGTGACGATCTCGCCCGCGCGCACCTCCAGGTCCAGCCCCTGCACGACATGGCTGCGGCCGTACCACGCGTCCAGGCCCCGCACGGTCAGCATGTTCAGCCTTGCCCCAGGTAGACCCGCCGTACCTCGGCGTTGGCCTTGATCTCGTCGGGCGTGCCTTCGGCCAGGAACTCGCCGTGGTGCAGCACCAGCAGGCGCTGGCAGATGCCCATCACCAGCTTCATCTTGTGCTCGACCAGGATCACCGAGCGTTCGGCGGCCAGCTGCACGATCAGGTCCATCATCACCTTGGTCTCTTCGGGCGACATGCCGGCGGTGGGCTCGTCCATCAGCAGCAGCGCGGGCTCGGCGGCCAGCGCCATCGCCACTTCCAGCGCACGCTGCTGGCCATGCGCCAGTTCGGCCGCCGCGCGGTGCCGCAGCGCGCCCAGGCCCACGCGCTGCAGCAGCGCCTGGGCGCGCTCGCTCACCTCGTGCAACGCCGCGCGCGGCTGCAGCAGCCGGTAGCGCGCATGGCGCATCTGCACCGCCACGCGCACGTTCTCGTGCGCGCTCAGGCGCGGGAAGACGTTCGTGATCTGGAAGCTCTTGGCGATGCCGATGCGCGCGAATTCATGCTGCGCCAGGCCGGTGATGTCGCGGCCCTGGAACCGCAGGCGCCCGCTGCTGGGCGGGAAGGCGCCGCTGACGACGTTGAAGAAGGTGCTCTTGCCGGCGCCGTTGGGGCCGATGATGGCGCTCAGCTGGCCGGCGGGGAAGCGCGCGCTGACGCCCCGCAGCGCCACGAAGCTGCCGAAGCGCTTGCCCAGGTTGTCCACCTCCAGGATCGGCGGGGCTGCGTTCATGGGGGCGCTCACGGCCTGCGCTCGAGCCGCTGCACCAGCGTGCCCCAGATCCCGGCCGGCAGGAACAGCACGCAGGCCATGAACACCAGGCCCACCACGCCCATCCAGTGCGGCGTGAGGTTGGTCACCACGTCTTCCAGCGTCAGGAAGACGCCCGCGCCGACGAAGGGGCCGAAGAAGGTGCCCATGCCGCCCAGCAGGCACATCATCACGGCCTGCCCCGACAACAGGTAATGCAGCGAATCGATGGGCACGATGGACAGGTGCAGCGCGCGCAGCGCGCCGGCCAGGCCGCACAGGGCCGCCGAGAGCACGAACACCAGCAGCTTGGTGCGCGCCACGTCGTAGCCGCAGGCCGCGGCGCGCTGCTCGTTCTCGCGCACCGCCTCCATCACGGCGCCGAAGGGCGAGGCCAGCAGGCGCGAGACGAACCACAGCGCCGCCGCCACGAAGGCCAGGATGACGTAGTACTTGGTGGTCGGGTTCAGCAGGTCGAAGGTGAGGCCCAGCACCCGCGCCGGCGGCACCTGGATGCCGCGCAGGCCGTTCTCGCCGCCGGTCCAGCGCTCGGCCTTGTAGAAGGCGTAGTAGACGATCTGCGCCAGGGCCAGCGTCACCATCGAGAAGTAGATGCCGCGGGTGCGGATGGCGAGCCAGCCGATGAGCAGCCCCGCCAGCGCCGCCGCCGCGATGCCCAGCAGCACGGCCGGCCCCCAGGGCCAGCCGCCGCTGACGATGGCGATGCCGGTCGCGTAGCTGCCCACGCCCAGGAAGGCCGCATGCCCGAACGACAGCAGCCCGGTGTAGCCGAACAGCAGGTTGAAGCCGACCGCGAACAGGCCGAAGACGAGGATGTTGATCGCCAGCGCCTGGTACGGCATCAGCAGCGGAAAGAACAGCAGGAACACGAGGACCGCGGCCACGCGGTGCGTGCGCACGGTCTCGATGGCGGCGCGCAAGGCGCCCGGCCGGCCCGGCGTGCTCATCCGAGCAACCCCGCCTTGCCGAACAGGCCCTGCGGCCGCACCAGCAGCACCAGCGCCATCAGCACGAAGATCGACAGGTCGGCCAGATCGGGCGCGAACAGCGAGGTCAGTGCGAACACCACGCCCACCAGCAGCCCCGCCACCACCGCGCCCACGAGCGAACCCATCCCGCCGACCACGGTGACGACGAAGGACTCGGCCAGCACCGGGATGCCCATCTCGGGGTTGACCGCGCGGGTGGGCGCGGCCAGCACGCCCGACAGCCCCGCGATGGCCGTGCCCAGGCCGAACACCAGCCACCACACGCGCGCCACGTCCACGCCCAGCACCTTCAGGATCTCGCCGTCGCGCGAGCCGGCACGGATGACCAGGCCCCAGCGCGTCTTCTCGAGAAACAGCCACAGCGCGCCCACCACCACCGCGGTGGCCGCGATCAGGAACAGCCGGTACTTCGGGAAGTAGCCGAAGCCCAGGTCGACCGCGCCGCGCAGCGCCGCCGGCGTGGTGGACGGCAGGCCGCCGATGCCGAAGGCGATGCGCATGGCCTCGATCAGCACCCAGCTCAGGCCGAAGGTGAGCAGCAGCGGGTCGTCGATGCCGCGGCCGTACAGCCGCCGCACCAGGAAGCGCTCGGTGACCAGGCCGACGGCGCCCACCGCCAGCGGCGTGAGCACGAGGCTGAACCAGAAGTTGCCCGTGAGGCCGAGAAAGTACAGGCCGAGGAAGGCGCCCACCATGAAGAACGCGCCGTGGGCGAAGTTCACCACCGTGAGCATGCCGAAGATCAGGCTCAGGCCCAGCGCCAGCAGCGCGTACACCGCGCCCAGCGCCAGGCCGGTCAGCCCTTGCAGCGCCAGCAGCTGGGGGGTGATCTCCATCGCGCGCGCAGTCCCGGGCCGCGGGTCAGGCCTTCAGGCCGAGCTCGGCGCAGCTGCGCAGGTGGGCCTCGTCGGGGGCTTCGACCTCGAGCACGTTGAAGACGTCGTACTTGTCCTTCATGCCCTTGGACTTGCTCTCCACCACGATCACCGACTGCACCGACTGGTGGTCGCAGGCGCGGTAGAACTGCGGGCCCTTGTACCAGTCGTACTTCAGCCGGGCCAGGGCTGCGGCCACGCGCGTGGCGTCGGTGGCGTCGGCGTCCTTCACCGCCTGCAGCACGCTCTTGATGCCGGCATAGCCCAGCGCCCCGTAGTCCGAGGGCACGGCGCCGGCGTAGGCGGCGCGGAAGGCGTCGTTGAAGCGCTTCGCGCTGGGGATGCGGTCTTCCAGGCCCCAGTAGTACGAGGTGCCGCCCAGGACGCCCTCGAAGGCGTCGGCCCCGCCGGCCTGGCGGGCCGTGTACAGCAGCACCGGCGTGATGATCTTGGTCGTGGCCTTGATGCCGAAATCGGTGGCCTGCTTGGCGCTGTTGACGAGGTCGCGGCCGAAATTGCACAGCACCAGGATGTCGGGCTTGAGGGCCTGGATGCGGGGCAGGAAGGCCGAGTAGTCGGCCGTGCCCAGCGGATGCCGGATGTCGGCCAGCGTCTGCATGCCGTAGGCCCGGCCGGCGCGCTCGAAGCCGCGCACCATCTCCTGGCCGTAGGCGTAGTCGGCCGTCAGGTAGACCACCTTCTTGCCGAACTTCGGGAACGCGTAGCGCGCCACCGCGCCGGCCGTCATGTGCGGGTTCAGCGCCTCGTGGAAGGTGTAGGGCCCGGCGTCCTTGGCCTCGTTGATGGCGTCCGACTGGCTGATGCTGTTGAACAGCACCTTGCGCTCGCGCGTGACGGCGTTGATCGACAGCTGGGTGGCCGCCGACAGCGAACCGACGATGAGCTGCACCTTGTCCTTCTCGATCAGCTCCAGCGTGCGCGTGGCGGCCTCGCCGGGGTTGAGCTTGTCGTCGCGCACCAGCAGCTCGGCCAGCTGGCCCTTGTGGCCGCCGGCGGCGTTCCACTCCTTGACCGCCAGCTCGGCGGCGCGCACCTGGTCCTGCGCCTCGGCCGAGAACGGGCCGGTCAACGGCGTGGGGAAGCCGATCTTGATCGTCGCGGCCTGGGCGCGCGCGATGCCGAACAGGGCGGGGCCGGCGGCCAGCCCGGCGCCGGCGACGATCAGGCGGCGGCGGCCGGGGTTGCGGGGGGTGGTGCTCATCGGGGGGTCTCCTTCGGGGTTGTGACCGGGTCGGCTTCAGGCGGCCGACGCGTGCGGGGCGGGACTCTCGAATGCGTGACCGAACAGCAGCGGGTCGACCGCCGTCTGGCGCAGCACCGCCTCGACGCTGCGCTCGGCGACGGGCTCGGACGAGGTGCGGCTGCGCGCCTGCAGGTAGGCGCCGAGCTGGCGCCCGCGCTCGACCACCGCCGCGCCGATCGGCTGGCGCAGCGCGGCGTAGCGCGCCAGCGCGGCCGGGGTGGCGCCGAACTCGGCGATGCAGGCGGCCAGCGCCCGCGCGTCGTCGCCGGCCTTGGTCACACCCATGCCGACATGCGGCCGCGCGACCATCGCCGCGTCGCCCAGCAGCGCGATGCGGCCGAACGCGAGCTGCGGCGAGACGAGATCGACGATCGGCTGCACGAAGGGCTGCGCGGTCTTCTCGACGATCTCGGCGAACTGCGGCGCCAGGCGCTCGCGCGCGGCCTGGCGCATCGCCGCGATCTGGCGCCAGGACACCTGCTGCGGCGCGATGCCCTCGGGGTGGTGCACGCCGTCGGCGTCGGTGAGCAGCGCGGCCAGCTCGGTGCCCTGCGCCGCGGGCCGGTACCAGACGAAGTTCCAGGCCCGCTCGCCCAGGCCCAGCCGGTTGTTGCTGCCGGCCACCGGGTAGCCGATCAGCTGTTCGCGCTCGGGCAGGCCGAAGCCGAAATGCGGAAACAGCGTCTCGCGCGTGCGCCGCGACAGGCTGGCCTCGTCGCAGACGCCGCGCCAGGCGACATAGCCCGCGTAGACGGGTGTCACGGCCGGCGCGAGCTGAGCCCGCACGCCCGAGCGCACGCCGTCGGCCGCGATCAGCAGGTCGGCGTGCAGCCGCGTGCCGGTGGCGAGCTCGGCGTCGACGTGATCGTCGGACTGCGTCACCTGCACGACCTGCGCGCCGAGCCGGTAGCGGTCGGTGGGCAGGGCGTCGCGCAAGAGCGTGTACAGCCGCCCCCAGGAGGTGAGCACCTGCGGGTAGTCCCAGCGGCCGACGACCTCGCCGTCCACGCCCAGCGCCACCCGCGAGCGCACCGCCACGCCCAGGCCGGCGTCGACCACCGCGCCGGCCTCGCGCAAGGCCTGGCGCAGGGTGTCATGGGTCACGATGCCGGCGCCGCGGCCTTCGAGAGAGCGGCCCGAGCGCTCGAGCACCTGCACGTCGTGGCCTGCGCGCAGCAGCAGGTTGGCGGCCATGAGACCGCCCAGCGAACCGCCGACGACGAGGATGCGGGCCATCGCGATGGGGCTCAGGCCTCGGCGGCCGGGAAGTTGAGCTCGACGACGACGCCGTTCGGGTCGTCGACGAAGACCTGGTGCAGGCCGAGGTTCGGCACCGTGCGCTCGCGGAAGGTCACGCCCTGCGTCGTGAGCCGCGCCCGCATCGCCGCCAGCCCGGTGAGCGCGAAGGCCACGTGGTCGACGACGCCGGTGCCCTGCAGGCTGTCCGGGTCGCGGTCGCCCAGGTAGCGCTTCAACCCTTCCGGGTCGTTGCGGTCGGCGCCGATGATGTGGACGACGGCGTTGGCGCTGTCGCCGGTGTCGCCCGCGTACAGCCACAGGCCCGGGAACGGGAACGGCGGCCGCGGCCCCACCTGCAACCCCAGCAGCCCGGCGTAGAAGCGCTCGCAGGCCGGCAGGTCGAGGCTGCGGATCGAGACGTGGTTGAGCGAGATGGCCATCGTCGAAGCTCCTCTCAGGTCGTCTCAGGCGCGGACGCGGGATGCGGCGCGCGGGCGCGCCGCCGGCGGCATCACCTCGGGCATCTGGGCCAGGAAGCCGCGGATGCGGTCGGCGATGAAGGTGTCGATCAGCGCCGCGTCGCCTTCGCCGGCGTAGGGCTGCTGGTAGACCAGCGGCCAGATGCCCAGGTGGTAGATCAGGCCGCCGTGGAAACCCATCAGCAGCGCCTCCTCGCGCGGCGTGGCGCCCGCGCGCGAGCGGCTGCCGGCGGCCGCGCGGGCCAGGCGCAGCAGGCGCGGGAACAGCTTGTCGCGGATGAGGGCGAAGTAGCGCGTCGGGATCAGGCCGTCGCTGAGCCCCGAATGGACCAGGATGCGCAGCCACTCGGGCGTGAGGATGGCGGCCAGGTACTCGCGGTAGAAGGCCTGCAGCCGCGCCGCCGCCGGCGTGGCGGCGTCGTCGAGCAGCGCCTCCCAGCGCGCGTCCCAGCGGCCGGCGATGGTCTGCTCGTAGACGCGCTCGATCAGCGCCCGCTTGGTCGGGAAGTAGTGGTACAGCAGCGTGTGCGCGATGCCCAGCTCGGCCGCGAGCTCGCGCATCTGCGCCTCCAGCCCGCGGCGGGCGAAGAACTCGGCCGCGCCGTCGACGATCTGCTGCTCGCGCACCCGGGCATCGAGCCGGCGCCGCGGCAGCACCAGCGGCGCGGCCTTGGGCGGCGCGGCTGGCTGAACACGGGTTTGTGCGGTATTGACCATCTGCTCAACTCTGCTGAAATTGTTGACCGCATGTTCAACAGGTCGCATCCCCACAAACCCTGGCGCAATCGCACCGGCGTCTGCACCGGCGTCCACGCCGGCGATCGACCATGAAGTCGGCCGCCTTCGACTACGTGCGCGCCACCTCCCCGCAGCAGGTGTTCGAGCTGCTGGCGCAGCATGGCGACGACGCGCGGCTGCTGGCCGGCGGGCAGACCCTGCTGGCCACGCTGAACATGCGGCTGTCGCAGCCGGCGCTGCTGATCGACATCAACGGCCTGGCGGCCCTGCACGGCATCGCGCTACGCGGCGGCGCGCTGCGCATCGGCGCGCTGGTGCGCCATGTCGAGATCGAGGAATCGCCGCTGGTCGCGCAGCATGCGCCGCTGCTCGCGCAGGCGGCGCCGCACATCGCGCACCGCGCCATCCGCAACCTGGGCAGCTTCGGCGGCGCGCTGGCCTACGCCGACCCGGCCGCCGAGTGGCCGGCCTGCGTGCTCGCCCTGGGCGGCACGCTGGTGCTGCAGAGCGCGGCCGGTGAACGCCGCGTCGCCGCCGCCGATTTCTTCCAGGGCCTGTACACCACCGCGCTGCGCAGCGACGAGCTGCTGGTGGCCTGCGAGCTGCCGGTCGCTGCCGCGGGCGAACGGCAGGATTTCAGCGAGCTGGCGCGCCGGCATGGCGACTACGCCGTGGCCGGGCTGGCTGCGCGCGCGCTGCGCCGTGGCGACACCCTGCACGAGGTGCGGCTGGCATTCCTGAGCCTGGGCGACCGGCCGCTGCGTGCCCCGGCCACCGAAGCCACGCTGCAGGCGGGCCCGCTGACGGCGGCACGCATCGCTGCCGCCGACGCCGCCTTGCGTGCCGAACTGGCCCCCTTCGCCGACCTCACCCACTCGGCCGCCGCCAAGACCCAGCTCGCGGCCACCCTGCTGCAGCGCGCCCTGCCGCGCCTGATGGCCTGAAGCGCTCGACGCCATGAACACGCCCACCGACGCCCCGACCCGCCGCCTGCATGTCGAAGTGAACGGCACGCCGGTCGTGCGCGACGTCGAGTGCCGCAAGCACCTGGTCGACTTCCTGCGCGAGGACTGCGGCCTGAAGGGCTCGCACCTGGGCTGCGAGCATGGCGTGTGCGGCGCCTGCACGGTGCGGCTGGACGGCGCCATCGTGCGCGGCTGCCTGGTGCTGGCGGCGCAGGCCGACGGCCGCCGCGTCGAGACGGTGGAGACGCCCACGCCCTCGGCGCGGCTGAAGGCGCTGCAGGACGCCTTCGTCGAGCACAACGCGCTGCAGTGCGGCTACTGCACGCCCGGCATGCTGATGGCGGCACTCGACCTCGTCGAGCGGCGGCCCGGGGCCGACCGCGAGCAGGTGCGGGCCTGGATGAGCGGCAACTACTGCCGCTGCACGGGCTACCACGCGATCGTCGATGCCGTCTGCGCGGTGCTGGCGCAGCAGCGGGCCGGTCGCTTCGACGCCGAGGGGGTGGCATGAACCATCCCACCGAGATTCCGACCCGGCGCGACCTCGGCGCCGCGCTGCCCGCAGTCACCGACGACCAGCGCCATATCGGCGTCGCCTTCCCGCGCGAGCGCGTGCGCCGGCTCGCCGAGGGCCGCGGCCAGTTCATCGACGACATCGAGCTGCCGCGGCTGGCGCACGTGGTGTTCTGGCGCAGCCCGGTCGCGCACATGCGCATCACGCGCATCGAGCGCCGCGCCGCGCAGGCGCTGCCGGGGGTGATCGCGGTCGTCGTCGGCGCCGAGATCGCGGCGCTGTGCAAGCCCTGGGTCGCGACGCTGGCGCACCTGGCCGGCATCAAGAGCGCGCCGCAATACCCGCTGGCGATCGACCGCGCCACCTGGCAGGGCGAGCCGGTGGTCGCGGTGGTCGCCGAGACGCGGGCGCGGGCCGAGGACGCGGTCGCGCTGCTCGAGGTCGAGTGGGAAGACCTGCCGGCGGTGCTCGACACCGCCACGGCGCTCGACCCCGGCACGCCGCTCATCCACCCCGAGCTCGGCGACAACCTGTGCTTCTCGCGCCAGCTCGACACCGGCGGGGTGGACGAGGCCTTCGCGCGCGCCGACGCGGTGTTCGAGGAGACCTTCGTCTTCGCCCGCCACACCGGCGTGACGCTGGAGCCGCGCAGCCAGATCGCCGACTGGAACCCAGGCGAGGCCAAGCTCACCGTCTACCACTCGCAGCAGGCGCCGCACATGATGCAGGACCTGTACTGCCGCCAGTTCGAGCTGCAGGAGTCGCAGGTGCGCGTGATCTGCCGCGACGTCGGCGGCAGCTTCGGCATCAAGGTCCACGCCTACCCGGACGACTTCGCGACCGTGGCCTTGTCGATGATGCTCGGCCGGCCGGTCAAGTTCGTCGCCGACCGGCTCGAGAGCTTCGTCAGCGACATCCACGCCCGCGAGCACGTGATCCGGGCCCGCATCGCGGCGGCGAAGTCGGGCGAGATCCTGGCCTTCGAGATCGACGACCTCACCGGTATCGGGCCGTACTCGATGTTCCCGCGCACCAGCGGCATCGAGGGCAACCAGGTCGTGAATTTGACGGGCGGACCGTACCGCCACAAGGCCTATCGCGCGGCGCTGAAGGTGGTGTTCCAGAACAAGGTGCCGATGTGCCAGTACCGCGGCGTCGGCCACCCGATCGCCTGCGCGGTGACCGAGGCGCTGGTCGACGGCGTGGCGGCGCAACTGGGCATCGACCCGTTCGCGATCCGCGAAGCCAACGTCATCCGCGACGACGCCTACCCGGCCACCGGCGCGTCGGGGATCCGGCTCGAGCAGCTCTCGCACGAGGCCTGCCTGCGCGAGGCCCAGCGGCTCATCGACTACGACGCCCTGCGCGCCGAGCAGGCCGCGCTGCGCGAGCGCGGCATCTACCGCGGCATCGGCATCGCGGCGCTGATCGAGCTGACGAATCCGTCGGCCGCGTTCTACGGTGTCGGCGGTGCGCGCATCGCCAGCCAGGACGGCGCGACGCTGCGGCTGGAGCCCAGCGGCGTCGTCACCGTGATGTCCAGCGTCGGCGAGCAGGGCCAGGGCGCCGAGGCCATCTTCGCCCAGATCGCGGCCGATGCCGTGGGTGTCGGGCTCGAGCGCGTGCGCGTGGTCACCGGCGACACCGACACCGTGCCCTACGGCGGCGGCACCTGGGCCAGCCGCGGCGCGGGCATCGGCGGCGAGGCGGTGCTGCAGGCCGGCCTGGCCCTGCGCGCCAACATCCTGGCCACCGCGGCGGCGATCCTGCAGCGCGAGGCCGGCACGCTGAAGCTGCAGCGCGGCGCGGTGCTCGATGCGGCCACCTCGGCACCGCTGCTCGACCTGGCCGAACTCGGCCGCATCGCCTACTTCCGCAGCGACACGCTGCCCAAGACCTTCACGCCCGAGCTGATGGTCACGCGGCACTACGCGCAGCGCGACTACCCGTTCATCTTCACCAACGGCGTGCAGGTCAGCCACGTCGAGGTCGACGTCGAGACCGGCTTCGTGAAGCTGCTCAAGCACTGGGCGGTGGAGGACTGCGGCCGCGTCGTCAACCCGATGCTGGTGGACGAGCAGATGCGCGGCGCCATCGTGCAGGGCATCGGCGGCGCGCTGTTCGAGGAATGCCTGTACGACAGCGACGGCACGCTGCGCAACGGCAACCTGGCCGACTACCTGGTGCCGATGGCCGGCGAGATGCCCGACATCGAGATCGCCCACGTGCAGACGCCCACCCGCAGCAGCCTGCTGGGCGCCAAGGGCGCGGGCGAAGCGGGCACCGCCGGCGCCCCAGCCGCGGTGATGAACGCGATCAACGACGCGCTCGCCCCCTTCAAGGCCCGCGTGGCCTCGCAGCCCATCACGCCCGAGAAGATCCTGCGCGCGCTCGGGCGGATCTAGCCATCGACCTCGACGAGGCCGGCGGTTTCGATCGCGGGTGCGCAGCGACCGGCCTCTCCTGAGCCTGACCCGAGGCGCCCGGGCCCGCGTTCACGGGCCTGGCGCACGCCGGACCGGCGGCGGCGACGGGCCCAGGCGGGTCACCGGGCCCGCGCGCGGGTCATGAGGTAATCGGAGCGCATGACGTTGTCCTGCAAGTAGGGTGCGCACAGCGCCTCGAATTCCTGCCGCAGGGCGTGGAGCCGGGGCGGGTCGGCGGCGGCGCTTTCCACCAGCATCTGCATCGGCCCCACGGCCTGCTCCATGAACTGGCGGTAGTGCGCCGGGCTCAGGGCTGGAAAGTGCATGGTGCCACGCTCGAAGAAGGGGGCGTGGAACCCGGCCTCCAGCCGGGTGGCGACGACGGACGGCGCGCCCCACTGCGCCGGCGGCTGGGCGCCGGGCGGCGGGGGCGGCGAGTTGCGCGCCACGAACATGAACATCCGGCCCACCAGGTGCTCGGGCGGCCAGGTGGCGAAGGCGATGCGGCCGCCGGGCTTGAGCACCCGGCGCATCTCGGCGATGGCCACCTCGGGGCGGGGCGCGAACATGTGCCCGAACTGGCTGAGGACGACGTCGAACGCGGCGTCCGGGTAGGGCAGTTGCTCGGCGTCGCCTTCGGTCCAGGCGATGTCCGCGCACTGCGCAACGGCGGCGTCGCGGCGCGCCTGCTCGAGCAAGGCGGGTGTCAGGTCGAGCGCGGCCACCCGGGCGCCGGCGCGCGCGGCCGTGATGGCGACGACGCCGGTGCCCGTGCCCACGTCGAGCACCGACTCGCCGGGCGCGATGCCGGCAAAACGCACCAGGTGCCCGGCCACCGGGGTGGTGAACAGCGCGGTGGGCGCGAACGAGGCCCACATCCGGCGCTGCCGCTGCTTCAGTTCTGCAAAGGGGTCGTGATCCATCGATGCCCTCCGGTGCGCCATGGCGGCGCGGCGCCTGTTCTCGCTGAATCGACCGCGCCCGGACATCCCCAGCTTCAGGCCCGGCACCGGCACACCGGCCACTGCAGTCCTGCGGCCGTGCGGTTCAAGGCAGGGGCCGCAGGCGCCAGGTGAACTTCTCGACCAGCGGCTTGTGACCGAGCGGCGGAAACTCGATCGCGGTCTCGGGCACCTTGCGCTCGGGGATGTGGGCCAGCAGGTGGCGGATCAGCGTGATGCGCCCGCGGTGCTGGTCGTTGAAGTCGACCAGCGTCCAGGGCGCCCAGCGCTTGTGGGTGGCCGCCAGCATGCGGTCGCGTGCCAGGCCGTAGTCGGCATAGCGGGTGCGCGCCTGCAAATCGATGGGGCTGAGCTTCCAGCGCTTGCGCGGGTCGGCCTGGCGCTCGGCGAAGCGCTGCTCCTGCTCGGCCTGGTCGACGCACAGCCAGTACTTGAACAGCAGCACGCCGTCGTCGACCAGCATGCGCTCGAAGCGCGGCGCCTGCTCCAGGAAGCGTTCGGTCTCGTGGGCCGTGCAGAAGCCCATCACCGACTCGACGCCGGCGCGGTTGTACCAGCTGCGGTCGAACAGCGTGATCTCGCCCGCCGCCGGCAGGTGCGGCACGTAGCGCTGGAAGTACCACTGCGTGGCCTCGCGGTCGGTGGGCTTGGGCAGCGCGACGACGCGGCACTGGCGCGGGTTCAGCGTCTCGGCGATGGCCGCGATCACGCCGCCCTTGCCCGCCGTGTCGCGGCCCTCCACCAGCACCACCAGCCGCTGGCCGGTGTGCAGCAGCCAGCGCGAGACCTCGTTCAGCTCGATCTGCAGCGGCGCCAGATGGTCCTGGTACTCGCCCTTGCCCAGCCGGCCGGGTGCGCCGGGGGCCTTGCCAGCCTTGCCCGCCGCCTTGCCCGCCGCCTTGCCCGCCTTGTCGTGCTTGCCCATTGCCGTCTCCTGCTTCAGCCCCCGACCGCAGTGCCCGGCGCCGCCGGCCAACGCAGCGCGTGGCCGGTGTCGCGCTCGAACCGTGCCAGGTCTTCGGGGGTGTCGATGTCCACCCGGTAGCGGCGGTTGTCGGTGTCGAACGGGGCCACCGCATCGGCATGCGCCGCCTGCCACTGGCGGCAGCCCACGTTGGCAGCGCCGGCCAGGATCTGCTCGCGCACCTCGGCCGTGAACATGACCGGGTTGCCGCGCTCGCCCGCCACGCGCGGGAACACCACCGAGGCGCCCGCCGTCCGCTGCTTGAAGGCCGCGATCAGCGCCGTGATGTCCTGCGCGTTGACCAGCGGCTGGTCGGCCAGCGCCACGATCACGGCGTCAAGCTTGCCCGTCAGCGCCGCCAGCCCGATGCGCTGCGACGACACCTGGCCGCGGTCGGGATCGGGGTTGCGCACCACGGTCACCGGAAACCCCTGCACCACCGGCTCGATCAGGGCGGCATGGTGGCCCAGAACCACCACCAGCTCGTCGACGCCGGCACCCGACAACGCCACCAGCTGGCGCGTGATCAGCGGCACGCCGCCCAGCTCGAGCAGGCACTTGGGCCGCGTGCCGATGCGCGAGCCGCTGCCCGCGGCCAGCAACACGGCGCCGACCACGACCCGGCTGTACAGCCCGCCCCCGCCCTTCAGCAGACAGCCCATGTCAATCGTCCTCGGCGTGTGGGCTCGCGGCCAAGGCGCGTGCGGGCAGCCGGTGGGGGCGCAGGCCCAGGCTCGGCCTTCAACGCGTGCGCTCCCGCGCCACCGGACGCATCGGTGCCGATGCCAGCACGTCGTCCCCAGGCCGCTGCCCTGCGGCGCCCGCATCGCCGCCGCAGCAGGAGCCCGCGATGGGCGGCAGATCGGGCAGCGGCTGAAGCACCGCGGGCCGGGCCTTCGGGGCCGGGGCCGCCGCAGCCGCCGCATCGCGCAACGTATCGGCCGCCCCATCGGCCGCACCGTCGGCCGCCCCGTCGATGGCCCCCGCCGGGCCACGCCGCGCCGCCACCACCGCGGCCAGCACCGACAACGCGATCTCTTCCGGTGTCTGCGCACCGATGGCGTGGCCGGCCGGGGCGACGATGGCGGCCACGGCAGCCGCGTCGTGCCCGGCCTCGACCAGCGCCGCCTTCAGCACCTGCGCCTTGCGCGCGCTGGCGACGAAGTACACCTGCCGCGCCTGCAGGGCCAGCGCCGCGCGCAGGCCCTGCAGGTCGCGCCGGCCCTGGGTGGCGACGACGACGAAGCTGCCACCGGCCAGCTCGGCCGCCACCTGCGCCTCGTCGCCCACGAACACGCGATCGGCATCCGGGAACCGGGCCGCGTCGGCGCCCGGCGCCAGCACCGTGACCGGCAGGCCCACGCGCGGCGCCAGCCCGGCCAGCGCCGCGGCCAGCGGCGAGCCGCCGATGATGGTCAGGCGCGCGCGCGGCAACATCGGGTCGACGAACAGCTCGAGCGTGCCACCCGAGTGACAGGCCATGCCGAATTCGAGCACGTCGTCCAGCACCTGCAGCGCGTCCTGCGCCGCTGCCTCCGCCCGCGGGGTGGACGTGGCGTCGGCCGGGCCGATGCGGATCATCCGCGCGCGGCCATCGGCCAGGGCCTGGCGCACCGTGCGCAGCACCGCCGGCTGGGCGCAGCCGCCGCCGATCCAGCCATCGACGATGCCATCGGCGCTGACCACGGCCTTGTCGCCCGGCCGGGCCGAGGCCGGCGCCTGCACGCGCAGCACGGTGACGAGGGCGTAGGGCTGGCCTTGCTGCTGCAGGCGCAGGGCGCTGGCCAGCAGGTCGTGGGCGCTGGGGTGGGCAGGGTGGGCGGGGTGGACGAGGCTCATGGCTGGGCTCCTTCAGTGCAGGGCATCGGCGGCGCTGGCCAGATCGCGCAGGCTGTTCAGCCGCACGTAGCGGCCGATGCTGGCTGCCGCCTGTTGGATGGCGGCCGAGGCCGGCGGGTTCGGTCCGGGGTGGAACCAGGCGATCTGCGCGCCGCGCCGGCGCAGCGCGGCCAGCGCATCCGCCAGCTGCTGCGGCGGGTCGGCATCGAAGCCGTCCGACAGCACCCAAACGCGCGCACTGCGGCCGAGCTGGGCGCGGGCGTGCACGCGCTGGAAATCGGCCACGCTGGTGGCGATGCGCGTGCCGCCGCCGAAGCCGGCGGTGACGGCGTTGATCTTCTCCTGCACCGTGGCCCGCTCCTCGGCGCGGCGCCGCAGCAGCGGCGTGACCTCGGCCAGCCGGGTGTGGAACACGAACACCCGCGCCCCGGCCGCGCCGACGAAGGCGCGCGCGATGCGCAGGAACAGCTGTGCATGCGTCTGCATCGAGCGGCTGACGTCGACCAGCACGAACAGGCGCGGCGGCTCGCGCCGCGGGCGGCGCCAGACCGGCGCCAGCGGCAGGCCCCCCGTCTTCAGGCTGGCACGCAGGGTGCGTCGCAGGTCGAGACGCGCGCCGCGGGGGTCGTCGCGCCAGCGCCGCGTCAGGCGACGGCGCAGCTGCGCGGCAATGCGCTCGGCCAGCTGCTGCAGCTGCGCCAGGTCTTGCGGCAGCCATTCCGACAGGCTGCGGTCGTGCAGGGCCTCGGTGCGGCTGGCGCCGCCCTGCGCGCGCGGCGCGCCGGCCGCCTGCGGTGCCGGGTCGGGCGCGGCCAGC
>JAGWLO010000048.1 GCA_028872015.1 Burkholderiales bacterium
TGTTCGCCATTTAAAGAGGTACGTGAGCTGGGTTTAAAACGTCGTGAGACAGTTTGGTCCCTATCTTCCGTGGGCGCTGCAAGATTGAGAGAGCCTGCTCCTAGTACGAGAGGACCGGAGTGGACGCACCTCTGGTGCATCGGTTGTCACGCCAGTGGCATAGCCGAGTAGCTAAGTGCGGAAGAGATAACCGCTGAAAGCATCTAAGCGGGAAACTCGTCTCAAGATGAGTCTTGCCGGGGCCTAGAGCCCCCTGAAGAGTCGTTCGAGACCAGGACGTTGATAGGCTGGGTGTGGAAGCGCAGTAATGCGTTAAGCTGACCAGTACTAATTGCTCGTGAGGCTTGACCCTATAACTTTGACGATTGAGTCGATGGGTTATGCCAAAAGGTACGCAATCTGCTGATTTGACTCTTTGAATTGGTCGCGTTGTCTTCAGTGACAGCGTGGCAACAAGTCAAGCCTGATGACCATAGCAAGGTGGTCCCACTCCTTCCCATCCCGAACAGGACAGTGAAACGCCTTAGCGCCGATGATAGTGCGGGTTCCCGTGTGAAAGTAGGACATTGTCAGGCTAATTAAAGAGGCTAAGGGTCCGTTCGAAAGAACGGACCCTTTTGCTTTTTCCTTGCCGTGAGACTTGTCGAAGTCGTTCAGCTCTGCTGCATGGGCGTCAGTCCGTAGCCAGTGCGGTCAGCTGGCGCAAATTGGCTTGCTGCGCTGCCCCACGGCACCACGCCGCCAGCGACCACGCACGATTCGCGCCCACCATAGGCTCGACGAGCTGGTAAAACTTTGCGTCCAGTGCGGCGTCGCTCATCGGGTTCGAACTCGACCCGGCCGCATGCAGGACAGTGACTTTCACTTCGCGCCCATCCATCAGCCAGGCCGTCAAGTCAACGGCGTCTTCGGCGATTCCAGGCCAGACATGGACGTTGACCCTGCGCCGCAACTCGATCACGTCGGCCCGAAGCACGACGTCGTCGGCGAATTCGGCTTCACCGGCACGCCCGAACATCAGGCCTGCCGCGCAGCCATGGAATACGCTGAACTTGGCTTGCAAGCCGTCGACTGGCTCCCTTTTGCCCGTCAACTCGAGTACCAGCGGGTGTACGCGCAACTCGATGCGCTCGATGAGGTCGGGCGTGATGCCCTGCTCGCGCAAGCGCACGCACGCCTCGATGCTGGGGTGAATCACGATGCCGCAAGCGAATGGCTTGTAGCTGTTCATCGAGATCTCAAATCGCTGCCCCAGATCGTGGGTCGCCTCTGACCAGTCGAACTTGGTCGACACCACCTGCGCCCAGCCTCGAGGCGCTTCGATCGCACGCGGGCTGGCCGTGAAGCCCTGCTGCGCCAACAGGGCTGCCATCAAACCGGATCGGGCGGCCGCGCCGGGATGCAGCGGCTTGGTCATACTGCCGAACTGCTCACGCAGTCCCACAGGCTGCGATGCCGCGATGCCGAGAGCCATCTGCGTGTGCCACTCGTCGAGTCCCAGCAATCGGGCGCACCCGGCCGCAGCGCCCAGCCCGCCCGTCGATCCTGTGATGTGCCACCCGCGGTCGTAGTGGTCGGGATAGACCATGTTGCCAAGTCGGCAGGAAACGTCGACGCCCAGCACCAACGCATCGATGAGTTCCCGCCCACTGCTGCCCAGGTGCTCGCCCAAAGCGAGCAGGGCCGAGGCCACGGGGCCCGCCGGGTGGATGATGGTCTTGAGATGAGTGTCGTCGAAGTCGAACGTGTGGGACGCGATACCGTTCACCAGCGCGGCGCTGCCCATGTCCACCCGCTCGCGCCGCCCCAGCACGGCGGCCTGAGGCGCGGGCTGCAGCACCTGGCAGGCCGCCAGCGCCATCGAGACGGCTTCGTGCTGGGCGGCACCGATCGCGCAGCCCACCCAGTTCAGCAGCGTGCGATGGGCCTCGGCTTCGACGGCCGCATCCCAGCCCCCCGAGGGATGGGTGGCGACGAAACGAGCCAGCGCCTGCGTTACCGCAGGGGCGTCGAGGTCGGCCGCAGGAGCGGCTGGATGGGGCATGGGCCAAGCTCCTGCCAGGCGGACAGATGTCCGATGTTCGCATGGCCTGCACGAGCGACCCGATCCGCGCGGGAGCCCAGCAGCCGGCGAAACGCTGCGAACACGCGTTCCATCTGCGGCCGCTTGTAGGGGAAGAGTGTCGGAGGGTCCATCGCATGGATGACCGCACCGGGATCCAGTTCGAACACCAGCAGTTCGCCCGCCCGCGTTTCGGCGCAGTCGATCACCAGGTACTCGAGGCCGAAGGCCTGCCCTACGGCCTGCAGCGCGCCCGCATGGCGACGCCCGAAGCGAATGTCGAAGTCGCTCATGAACGCCGCCTCCTCCAGGCGCTTGGCAGCGCTATCGGTCATGCCAGCGTTCAGGTAATGGATCATCCAGTGAGACGAAATGCCCATGTGGCCGGGGTAGGCCACGCCGTCTACCAGCACGACCCGGTACTTGCGATAGGCCCCGTCGGCGCTCGCATAGTCCACGAACGGCGAGACGAAAAACTCGCCCGCCAGCGCCTCGTCCAGATAGATCCCGAGTGCCCGCGGCGACGACACCTTGGCAAGCCCTTGGCCGGCATGCGAATCCACGGGTCGCACGATGACCGGGAACGCCGCACCGGGCAGCCAGCGTGCCAGCGCCTCGTCGCCTCGGGCCAGAGCCTTCAGATCGGCCAGGGACAGCCGCGCCGTGGCCGGCATCAGCACGCCCGGAAGCCCCTGCAGATGCCGAAACGCCTCGGTGCGCCCTGTCTGCACGATGCGGTCCGGCCGGTTGATCACCGGCAGCCCGCGCACGGCCAGCTCGACGCCCAGCCGTTGCAGCAACGGCCGGGTGCGGTCGGACTCCGAAATCGCCACCAGCAGCACGTCGTGTGCCGGCAGCCTGGCGGGCAGGGACTCGTCCAGACCCAGGTAGAGATGGCTGCTGCAGACGTCGGAACGCTCGAGCAGAAAATCCAGCGGGGTGTTCGTCATCAGGTCGCCGGGCGCCATCAGCGCCAGCAGACGCAGGCCCGGCGCGGCGCCAGCCGCGCCCGTGGTGGCGGTCGAAGCTGCCGGTCGCTGGAACAGCCGCTGGATGCGCAGCGCATCGGCCTGCACTGCCAGCCCCTCGTCGCGCAGTCCCCGCAGCTGCAGCGCGATGGACAAGCTCATCAGCGTATCGGCATCCTCGGCATGGCTCGAGGCGCGCTCGATCAGGCGTTGCGCAATGGGCATGAGATCGTGGCCCTCGAAGGCCAGCGTCATCAGCCGGGCCAGGCCCAGCCGCTCGGGCTGGTCGACCAGGGCCTGCCAGGTCGAGGGAGTGTTCAGGATCGCACTCATGCTGGTTCGGCTTCGCGCAGGGGTGGGTGGACGGTGGGTCGCGCATCGGTCCAGGACAGCACTGCGTCGACCAGCGCGTCGATGTCGGCTGCCGTGGTGCGGTGGTTGACGACGGCCACCCGGATGGCGGTGCGACCGTCGATCCGGGTGGTCGAAGGCACCGCGATGCCCGACTCCTGCAGATCCGCCACCAGCTCCGGGTGCACCCGGTCGGCATCGACGCCGCGCAGCCCGAAGCAGACGATGTTCAGCGCCACCGGCGCCAGCAGTTCGAGCCGTGGCGACTGCGCCACGCGGCGCTCAAGGTAGCGAGCCAGGGCGCAGGTCTGGCCGATGGCGGCACCGAGCCGCTCGCGGCCGTGCACCATGAGCGTGAACCAGGTCTTCAAGGCCCGGAAGCCGCGCGACAGATCCGGGCCCAGGTCACAGGGCCAGGGCGATCCGGCCGCCAACCCGCGCGGATGGCGCGCCAGGTAGGCCTCGGGCGAGGCGAAGGCCTCGAGTTGCGCGTCGGCCTGGCGTACCAGCACGAAGCCGGCGTCGTAGGGCACCTGGCCCCACTTGTGGAAGTCCAGCGCGATCGAGTCGGCCCGCTCGATGCCCTCCAGCAAGGGCGCGACATCGGCCGAGAGCATGCCCAGGGCGCCCAGCGCACCATCGACGTGAAACCACAGCGCCTCGCGCCGTGCCAGATCGGCGATGCCGGCCAGGTCGTCCACCGCTCCCACATCCACGGTGCCCGCGGTGCCCACGACCAGAAAGGGCTGCAGCCCGGCAGCGCGGTCGGCCGCCACCTGCCGGCGCAATTCGCCCAGGTCCATCTGGTGGCGGCCGTCCACCGGCACGCGGCGCAGGGCATCGCTGCCCAGGCCGGCCATGGCCATGGCCTGCGCAATGCAGCCGTGGGCGGTACTGGCCGCATAGGCCACCAGCGGCGGGCCCGAAGCGGCGACACCGCTGCGCCGCGAGGCCGGGCCCAAAGCCTGCGTGCGCGCCACCAGCAGGGCCAGGAAATTGGCCATCGACGAGCCGGTGACGAACAGGCCGGACGCGCCGGCTGGAAAGCCGAACAGCTCCGCCATCCAGTGCACGATCTGGCGCTCCACCTCCAGCGGCATCTGATCGCGCCCGCCCAGGTTCGCGTTCAGCCCTGCCGCCAGCATCTCGGCCAGCATGCCCTCCGGCGTGCCGCCACCCTGAACCCAACCCATGAACCGCGGATGCGCATTGCCCACCGAGTAGGGCAGCACCTGGGTCATGAAGCGCTGATGCACGGATGCCAGCGGCTGCCCCTGCGCAGGCAGGGGCTCGCGGAAGGCTGCGCGCAACGCGGCCGGGATCGGTTGCCACACCGGCCGCTCGCGCAGCGTCTGTAAGTGGTCGAGCATGTCGTCCAGCATGCGGTGGCCCTGCTGGCGCAGGATGGCCCAGTCGGCGGGGTCGAGGTTGCTACGCGTCGTCATGCGGGAGAGGCGCCAAAGCCCCAGCGTAGCGGGCGCACCCGCCCCGCCAGCGCCGCAGGAAGGGCCAAAAACCCCGCCATCTCGTGCCGCTCGAGGCGCCTGCGGGGGCCCGGTTGCCCGGCTGATCAGCCGCCCAGCTTCTCCAGCAGCTCGATCAGCATCGCCTGTTCGGCCGGGCTCAGGCGCTCGCGCAGACCAGCCTCCATCGGGGCAGCAGCCGCGGCGGCATCGGCGGCCAGCCGCTGCCCGGCCTCGGTCAGCACCACGTGCTGCGAGCGACCGTCGCGGGGATTCGGCTCGCGCCGCAACAGGCCGCGCTGCTGCAGCCGGTCCAGCAGCAGGGTCAGCGCCGGTGCCGTCACCGCCAGGGCCTGCGCCAGCTGCTTGGGCGGCACGGCCCGGTTGGCCAACAGCAGCATCAGCACGGAGAACTCCGCCTTGCGCAAGTTCAGCGGTGCACCCACGTGGCGCTCGTACAGAACGGCCGTCAGCGCGCTGGCGCGCGCCAGGTGAAAGCCCACGACGCGGGCCAGCGGCCCGAGCGAAAGCGCCGCGGCGTCCGGGCGTGCCCTCACCCGCACGATCATGGCCCGGCCGCCCGCGACGGCGCCGCGGCGCCGAGGTAGGTCTCGATCACGCGCGCGTCGCCGGCAAGTTGTCGCGCGGGCCCCTGCAACACGAAGCAGCCGGTCTCGAGCACGTAGCCGTGGTCGGCCACCGCCAGCGCCGCGCGCGCGTTCTGCTCCACCAGCAGGATGCTGGTGCCCTGGGCCCGCAGCCGTTCGATGATGCGGAAGATCTCGCGCACGATCAGCGGTGCCAGGCCCAGGCTGGGCTCGTCCAGCAGCAGCAATCTGGGCGACGACATCAGTGCCCGGCCCAGCGCGAGCATCTGGCGCTCGCCGCCCGACAGCGTGCCGGCCAGTTGCCTGCGCCGTTCCTTCAGGCGCGGAAACAACTCGAACACGCGATCGATCTCGCGCCGCCAGTTCGGCACCCGCAGCTGCATCGCGCGGTAGCCGCCCAGCATCAGGTTGTCATCGACCGACATGCTGGCAAACAGCTCGCGCCGCTCGGGTACCAGCGACACGCCCAGCATCACGCGCTCTTCGAGCGGCAAGGGCCCCAGCTCATGGCCGTCGAAGACGATGCGCCCGCGCGCCGGCAGCACGCCCATCAGGGCGTTCAGCGTGGTGGACTTGCCCGCGCCGTTGGGGCCGATGATCGTGACCACCTGGCCTTGCGCCAGCTCGAAGTGCAGGCCGTCCAGCACCTCGGCGCGGCC
The DNA here is from genome assembly GCA_028872015.1 of Burkholderiales bacterium. Classification (GTDB taxonomy): domain Bacteria; phylum Pseudomonadota; class Gammaproteobacteria; order Burkholderiales; family Burkholderiaceae_C; genus Rubrivivax. The sequence goes on from JAGWLO010000048.1 coordinate 6,112, forward strand.
ATAGCCGGCCCGCAGGTCGCTCACTTGCAGCAGGGGGATGGTCATCGTCAATGCTCCATGCCCAGGTAGGCGGCGCGCACGGTGGGGCTGGCCTGTACCTCGGCCGGCGTGCCTTCCAGCAGCAGGGTACCGAACTCCATCACCACCACGCGGTCGGCCAGGCCCATCACGAAGTCCATGTCGTGCTCGACCAGCAGCAGGCTCACGCCTTCGCCGCGCAGCTGGCGCAGCACGCCGGCCAGAGCCTGCCTTTCTTGCAGGCGCAGGCCGGCGGCCGGCTCGTCCAGCAGCAGCAGCGCCGGGTCGCTGGCCAGCGCGCGCGCGATCTCCAGCAGCCGCTGCGGCCCCAGCGCCAGGTTCCCGGCGGGCTGGTGCATCTGCCCGGCCATGCCGATGCGCGCGAGCTGCCGCTCGGCCTCGGCGAACAGCTGCCGCTCCTCGGCGCGGTCCAGTCGCAGCATCGCGCGCAGCGCACCCGCGTGCGAGCGCAGGTGGCCGCCCAGGGCCACGTTCTCGAGCACGGTCATCTCGGGGATCAGTTTGACGTGCTGGAACGTGCGCGAGATGCCGCGCTGCGCGATGCGGCGCGAGCCCAGGCCCGCGATCTCGCGGCCGCGAAAGCGCACGCCGCCGCGCGTGAGCGCGAGCGCCCCGGTGACCAGGTTGAAGGTGGTGGACTTGCCGGCGCCGTTCGGGCCGATCAGGGCCACGATGTCGCCCGCGCGCACCCCGAAGCTGACGTCGTTGACCGCCAGCAGCCCGCCGAACTCCTTGCGCACCGCGGTCACCTCCAGCAGCAGTTCGCCGCGCGCCGGCTTGGGCCGCTGGGCCAGCGGCGGCGCGCCTCCCCAGTCGCGCCGCCGTGGCGGTGCCGGCCAGCGCCGCACGACGAACGACCACAGCCCGTCGGGCGCGTACTTGAGCACCGCCACCAGCACGATGCCGAAGACGATGATCTCGAAGTTGCCGCTGGTGCCCAGCAGCCGCGGCAGCAGCACCTGCAACTGGTCCGACACCACGCGCACCACCGCCGCGCCGAGAAAGGCGCCCCACACCTGGCCCACCCCGCCCAGCACGACCATGAACAGGTATTCGATGCCCTTGGCCAGCGCGAACGGGCTGGGGTTGACGGTGCCCTGGAAGTAGGCGAACAGCCAACCCGCGATCGCCGCCAGCACCGCGGCCGTCACGAACGCCATCAGCTTGGCGCGGAAGCTCGACACGCCCATCGCCTCGGCCATGCTGGCGCCACCGTTGACGGCGCGCAGCGCGCGGCCGGCCCGCGAGTCGAGCAGCCGCGTCACCGCCAGCGCCGCCAGCAGCGCGATCGCCCACACCAGCAGGTGCAGCGCGCGCCCGGTGCCCAGATCGAGCCCGAACAGCGTCAGCGCCGGAATGCCGAGCAGCCCGTCGTACTTGCCCAGCCAGTCGAGATTGGCCATGGTGTAGTTCAGCGCCAGGCCCCAGGCGATGGTGGCCAGCGGCAGGTAGTGCCCCGACATGCGCAGCGTGATCGCCCCCAGCAGCAGCGCCGCCGCCACCGCCAGCAGCACGCCGGCGGCCAGCGTCAGCAAGGGCGGCCAGCCGAAGGCCAGCGTCAGCTTGGCCGCCGTGTAAGCGCCCACGCCGACGAATGCCGCCTGGCCGAACGAGGTGAGCCCGGCCACCCCCGTCAACAGCACCAGGCCCAGGCACACCAGCGCCCCCATCCCGATGTAGATGCTTTGCGAGATCCAGAAATCGGACACCGGCAGCGCCGGCAACCCCAGCATCAGCAGCGCGAAGGCTGGCGCGACCCAGCGCCGCCAGCGCTGGGTCGTGGCGGGCGCCGGGGTGTCGGTGCCGGGCGGGGCCGAGGGCGTGTCCATGGCGCGCGGGTTCTCCCTGGCCTAGTCCTCGCGGTGCGGATCGCGCAGCGAGCGCCACAGCAGCACCGGCAGGATGGCGCTGAAGACGATCACCTCCTTGAAGGCGCTGGCCCAGAACGAGCCGAAGCTCTCCAGCAGCCCCACGCCCAGCGCCCCCACCAGTGCCAGCGGGAAGCTCGACAGGCCGGCGAAGACCGCGGCCACGAAGCCCTTCAGGCCGATCAGGAAGCCGCTGTCGTAGAAGACCGTGGTGCTGGGGCCGATCAGAAGCCCCGACAGCGCGCCGATGAAGGCCGCCATCGTGAACGCCAGCCGCCCGGCGGCGGCGCTGGAGATGCCCATCAGCCGCGCGCCCATGCGGTTCACCGCGGTGGCGCGCAGCGCCTTGCCGCGCAGCGTGCGGCCGAAGAACAGCCACAGTGACACGATGAGCAGCAGCGAAGCGGCGAAGACGATCACGGCCTGCCCGGTCAACGTGAGCATGCCGCTGGAGAAGCGGGCGTCCCAAAAGCTCGGGTTGCGAAAGCCCTCGGCGCCGAAGCACAGCAGGCCCAGGCCGAGCAGCGCGAAGTGCACGCCCACCGAGACCACCAGCAGCACCAGCACGCTGGCATCGGCCAGCGAGGCGTAGGCGATGCGGTAGATCAGGCCGCCGAAGGGCGTGACCAGCGCCAGCGTGAGCGCCGCCTGCGCCAGCAGCGGCAGGCCGCGCGGCGCGGCCCACAACGTGAGCAGCGACACCGCCACCGGCCAGGCCAGGGTGCGCAGTGCCTGCCGGCCCACGCGAGCCGGGGCGATGCGCTGGCGCAGCGCGGCCAGCGCATCGCCCAGCGCCACCGCCAGTGCCAGGATCAGCAGGAACCACACCGTGCCCGGCACCTTGCCGGCCTGCAGCAGCGCCAGGGTGAGCGCGCCGAAGGCCACGTACTCGCCCTGCGGGATGTAGATCACCCGCGTGACGGCGAACACCAGCACCGTGGCCAGCGCCAGCAGCGCATAGACGGCGCCGTTGGTCAGGCCGTCCAGCGCCAGGATGCCGGCGATGCTCCAGTCCATTCAGGCGCCTGGGCCGAAGCAACCTGGCCCGGCACGCCGCAGGGCCGCGGCCGCGCGCGGCGACGTCGATGCCGTCACTTGACGACCACGAACTGGCCGTTCTCCACCTTCAGCAGCACGCCGGTCTCGTTGGTGTAGCCCCAGTGGTCCTCGGGTGTCCAGTTCATCACGCCATGCGCGAGCACCGTGCGGCCCATGGTCTCGATCGCGTCGCGCAGCGCGGCGCGGAACTCGGCCGTCCCCGGCTGCGCCTTCTTCAGCGCGATCGGGATCGCCTTCTCCAGCACGACCGCAGCGTCGTAGGCGTGGCCGGCGAACTGGTTGCGCGTGCCCTTGCCGTAGGCGGCCTCGTAGTGGGTGACGAAGTCGATGGCGCGTGCCTTGGACGGGTGGCTGTCGGGCAGCTGTTCGGCCACCACGGCCGGGCCGGAGACGACGTAGGTGCCCTCGACTTCCTTGCCGCCGATGCGCATCAGGTCTTGCGTCGCGGCCGCGTGGGTCTGGTAGATCTTGCCCTTGTAGCCGCGCTCCACGATGGCCATCTCCGGCATCGCCGCGCCCGAGCCGGAGGCCACCACCAGGATGGCGTCGGGGTTGGCCGCGGCCAGCTTCAGGGCCTGCGGCGTGACGCTGGTGTCGGTGCGCGCGAAGCGCTCCACCGCCGTGACCTTGATGCCCGCCGCCTCGGCCTGCTTGGTGATTTCCTTCAGCCACAGCTCACCGTACGCGTCGGTGTAGCCGATGAAGCCCAGGGTCTTCACGCCCTGCTTCTTCATGTTCTCGACCAGCGGGTAGGCCATCACGCTGAAGCCCTGCGGCAACCGGAACAGCCAGTGGTCCTGCCCGGGCGGCACGCCCACGGGCGCCGCCGAAAGCTGCACCGTCTTCGCCTCGGCCAGCACCGGCGCCATGGCCGCGGCCACGGGCGTGATGCACGAACCGATGACGACGTCGGCCTTGTCCTCGCTGACCAGGCGGCGGGCGTTGTTCACGCCCTTGCCCGGGTCGCTGGCGTCGTCGAGGATGACGAGGTGCACCTTCTGGCCGGCGATTTCCTTCGGCCAGAGCTTGAACTCGTTCTGCATCGGCAGGCCCAGGCCCGAGCCCGGGCCGGTGAGCGACAGCGATACGCCGACGGTCACGTCGGCCAGCGCCGACGCACTGGCGAGCAAGGCGGCCGCGGCGGCCAGCAGGGTCTTCTGGATCAGCTTCATCGGTTTGTCTCCGGGGCGGTGGTGGTGGTGGAACGGGAAGGCAGGAAGGTGTGCCCATCGCTGGCGCCGGCGGACATGAAGCCGTCGTCGATGGACAGGGCGCCGCCGTTGGTCCGCGGGCGGCCCGGCGGGCTCACGACTTGACGACCTTGCCCGCGCGGCCTTCGAGGAAGGCGCGCAGCCGCGACTGTGCGTCGGGTGTGCTTTCGGCCACGGCGGCCATCAGCGACTCGGTGAACAGCCCTTCGCTCTGCGACTGGTCGGCGATGCGCGGCAGCGCGTGCATGACGGCAAAGTTGGAGACCGGCGCGTTGGTGGCGATGCGGGCGGCCAGCGCCACCGCCTGGGCCACGCCGGCGCCTTCGTCCACCAGGTACTGCGACAGGCCCAGCGCCAGGCCCTCGCGGGCATCGTAGACGCGCCCGGTGAGCATCAGGTCGGTCATGCGCGCCACGCCAATCAGGCGCGGTATGCGCGCCGAGCCGCCGCCGCCCACGAAGATGCCGCGCTGGCCCTCGGGCAGGCCGTAGTAGGCCGAGGCCTCGGCCACGCGCAGGTGGCAGGCCGCGGCCAGCTCGAGCCCGCCGCCCACCACCGCGCCGTGCAGCGCGGCCACCACCGGCACGCGGCCGAACTGGATGGCGTCGAACGCCGCGTGCCACATGCGCGAGTGCAGCACGGCGCTGCCGATGTCACGCTCGACCAGTTCGGACAGGTCGAGCCCGGCGCAGAAATGACTGCCTGCGCCGCTGACGACGGCCGCGCGCGTGCCTGCGGGCAGGTTGACGAAGCAGGTGTGCAGCTGTTGGATGAAGGCGTCGGACAGCGCGTTGCGCTTGGCCGGCCGGTTCAGCCGCACATGCGTGACGCCGTCGGCCTGCGAGATCTCGAGCAGGTCGAGCGTGGCCAGCAAGCCGGTGGCAGGGGTGAAGTCGGCCGTCATCGGGGCGTGGAATGGAATGGACGCTGGAAGATATTTAATCTAATGAATCAAATTATCAGGACAAACCCGCGAGAACATCCGCGGATTCCGCCTTGTGGATTCGTTCCGGATCGGCATCGGGTCGATCCTTCTTGGTTCACGAAGTGAAATTTCACAGGACCCGCACCCCATGGCCGGCGCCGCGCCATGAACACCGCCGAGCTGATCGCCATCGACGTGCGCACCGACCCGGTGACGTTCGCCGTGGACGGCCCGAGCCGGCTCGGGCGCAGGGGCATCCCGAACGAGGAAATCGCCGGTCCGGCGCCGAAGCACGCCGACACGGTGATCTGTGTCGCCAGCCTCGACCCGCATAATGGGAAGCTGGGCGCCCGCGAGGCGCGGCGGGTGATCGCCGAGCACGGCGTCCAGGGCTTCAAGTTCCACCCCACGGTGCAGGGCTGCAGCCCCTACGGCTGGAGCCCGAAGTACGTTCCGCCGCAGCTGGTGCAGTACGCGAACACGCTGCTGAAGGACCGGGCGCTGTTCGGCTGCATGCGCGTGCCGCGCCGGGCTTCAGGTGCCGAAGAGCTGCGCGGCCAGCGCCCGTTCGCGCTGCGCGATGAGCGAGAGAAAGTCGTCCGCACCGTGCATGGCGCGAAAGGTGTCGAAGCCGGTCTCCAGAAAGTGCTGCAGCGCGCCCAGCCCCGCGGCCTCGGCCGGTTTGCGCATCAGGCGCAGGGCCTGGCGCAGCAGCGGCCGGCGCGTGTGCTGGTCGAGCGCCCGGCCCACCGCCAGCAGCAGTTCGATCTGGCGCTCGCGATCGGCGGCGCGGCCCACCGCGCGCCAGGCCGCGGCATAGCGCGGCGCCGTCAGCGGGGTGGCCGTGGCGCGTGGCGCCTGCGCTGCTGCCGCCACCACCGCCATCGCCATCGCGCTGTCGAGCTGTTCGGACAGCGCATGCAGCTGCGCCAGGGCGCGTACCGTGGCCACCACCTCGGCCGAGAACAGCCGCACCAGCGCCGGCACGATGCGCGCGAACTGGTCGTCGCGGGTGCTGAAGTCGCCCGGGCCGTAGAGTTCGTCCAGAAAGAAGCGCGCGGCCGGCGCGTGGCGCGGGTCGGCCAGCAGGTCGGCGTAGGTCGCGGTGAAGCGCGCGCGCTGCCAGGCCTTCACCTCGGCCACCCGGGCGGCCAGCACGGGGTCGGCGGCGCGCAGGGCGCGCTCGTGGCCCACCTGCTCGAGGCAGGCCAGGATGGCCAGGCCGTCGTCCTTCATGGGCGGCCACCGCGCCGTGCGGCAAGCCGGCCGGGGGGCAGGGACGGGCGCAGACACAGGCGCAGGCAAGGGGCGAAGGGCATGGCGGAATGATCGCGGGTTTGCAGCGGTGGTTGGTCGCGGCGGTGGTCGCGGCGATGCTGGGGTGGGCGCTGGCCTGCGTGCAGCGGGGCCAACCCTGGGTGGGCTTGCTCGGGCCGGTGGTCGTGCTGGCGGCCTATGCGGGCTTGCTGGGGCTCGAGTTCGCGCTGCTGCGCCTGGTGCCGGCTGCCGGGCCCCGGCCCGGCCTGCCGGCCTTGCTGCGGGCCTGGGGCGGCGAGGTGGCCGCGGCGCTGGCGGTCTTCGGCTGGCGCCAGCCGTTCCGCAGCCGTCGCTGGCCCGACCACCTGCCGGCCGATGCGCCTGGCCGAGCCGGCGTGCTGCTGATCCATGGCTTCATGTGCAACCGTGGCCTGTGGAACCGCTGGCTGGCGCGGCTGACGCGGCAGGGCGTGCCGGTGGTCGCGGTCGACCTGGAGCCGATCTTCGGCCCGATCGAGCTCTATGCCCCGGCCATCGAGGCCGCGGTCGTCGCGCTCGAGCGCTGCACCGGCCGGCCGGCGGTGGTCGTGGCGCACAGCATGGGCGGGCTGGCGCTGCGGCGCTGGTGGGTGGAGCCCGGCAACGAGGCGCGCGTGGCGCACGCCATCACGCTGGGCACGCCGCACCACGGCACCTGGCTGGCGCGCTTCGGGCTGGGGTTCAACGCGCGCCAGATGCGGCTGGGCTCGGCCTGGCTGCGCGAGCTGGCCGCGGTCGAGCCGGCAACGCGGGCGCAACGGCTCACCTGCTTCTACAGCCCCTGCGACAACATCGTGTTCCCGGCCGCCGGCGCCACGCTGGCCGGGGCGCCGGCGCAGGCCCTGCCGGCGGTGGCGCATCTGCGGATGGTCGACCGCCCCGAGCCCTGGGCGGCGCTGCAGCAGCGGCTCAGGGCGTGAATTCGCGCTCGCCCGGCAGCACCGCGCCGGCCTCGATCTCGCCGGACCGCGCAATGGTGGCGCGGACCTCGGCGTAGACCGGCGTGAAGTCGGGCGCGGTGGCCGCGAACAGCTGGTCGAAGGAATCGATCACGAAGTAGCTGGCCTGGAAGCTGTCGATGCGGTAGCGGCTGCGCATCATGCGTCGCAAGTCGAACGCGACGCGGCGCGCCTGCGGGGAGCGCACGCTGTGCGGCAGCTCGGCGGCCGAGCTCAGGAGGCCGGCGCCATAGGCCCGCAGCCCGTGCGGCGTGGCGATCAGGCCGAACTCGACCGTCGTCCAGTACAGCCGCGCCAGCAGCTCGCAGGCGTCCAGCCGGCTCGCCTTCAGCCCGCCGCGGCCGTAGGCCTGCATGTAGTCGGCGAAGACCGGGTTGAACAGCAGCGGCACATGGCCGAAGAGGTCGTGGAAGATATCGGGCTCGACCACGTAGTCGAACTCCTGCGGCGTGCGGATCCAGTCGGTGACCGGGAAGCGGCGCGCCGCCAGCAGCGCGAAGAACGCCTCTTCGGGGATCAGGCCCGGCACGGCCACCAGCTCCCAGCCGGTGGCCGGGCGCAGGCGCTGGCTGATGTCGTCCAGGCGCGGGATGCGGTCGGGCCCACCGAGCTGCTGCACGGCGGCGATGAACTCCTCGCAGGCCAGGCCCGGCAGCTGCTGCCGCTGGCGGGCGAACAGGCGGCGGTAGGTCTCGTGCTCGGCGGCGCTGTAGGTGGCCGCCTGCTCGCAGGTGTAATCGCTGCGGGCGCGGGCATAGTCGCCGCGCGGCGGTCGGTCGCCGGTGCCGTACGTCACCGGGGCCGCGCCGCGATTGACGGCGCGGGACGCCGTGCGCGGGGTGAGCGCCTTCACGCCTTCACGCCTTCACCAGCACGCCGCGGCGCAGCTGGTCGAGCTCGATGCTCTCGAACAGGGCCTTGAAGTTGCCTTCGCCGAAGCCCTGGTCGCCCTTGCGCTGGATGAACTCGAAGAAGATCGGCCCGAGCTGGTTCTCGGAGAAGATCTGCAGCAGCAGTGCCCCGGCCTTGCCGTCGACCAGGATCCTGCGCCGCCGCAGTTCGTCGACGTTCTCGCCATGGCCGGGGATGCGCTTGTCGACCAGCTCGTAGTAGGTGTCGATGGTGTCGAGCAGCTTCACGCCGTTGGCGCGCAGCGCGTCGACGCTGGCCGGCAGGTCGCGCGAAGCGAGCGCGATGTGCTGGATGCCCTCGCCGTGGTAGCGGTCCAGGTACTCCTGGATCTGGCCCGCGGTCTCGTTGCCTTCCTCGTTGATCGGGATCCGGATCTTGCCGCAGGGGCTGGTCATCGCCTTGCTCTTGACGCCGGTGACCTGACCTTCGATGTCGAAGTAGCGGATCTCGCGGAAGCCGAACAGCCGCTCGTAGAACTCGGCCCACTCGTTCATGCGGCCGCGGTGCACGTTGTGCGTGAGGTGGTCGATCAGCGTCAGGCCCACGCCCGGCGGGTCCAGGCTGGAACCGGAGCCCTGGCCGAGAGGCTCGAAGTCGACATCGAAGAAGCCGATGTTGCCGATGTCGCCGGGCGCAGCGCCGTTCTTGCCGCGCCAGCGGTCGACGAGGTAGATCAGGCTGTCGCCGATGCCCTTGATGGCCGGGATGTTGAGCTCGCCCGGGCCGGCGGTGCCGGCATAGCCCCAGGCACCGAGCGACTGCGCGCGCTCGTAGGCCAGGCGCGCATCCTGCACCCGGAACGCGATCGCGCAGATGCTCGGCCCGTGCAGGCGCGCAAAGCGCTGGGCGAACGAGTCGGGCTCGGCGTTGACGATGAAGTTGATGCCGCCCTGGCGGTACAGCGTCACCTTCTTGTGGCGGTGGCGGGCGATGGCGGTGAAGCCCATGCGCTCGAACAGCGCGCCCATCGCGGCCGGGTCGGGCGCGGCGTACTCGATGAACTCGAAGCCGTCGGTGCCCATCGGGTTGTCCCAGGTCGAATCCTGCATCTCGCGGCTCCTAGGCGTGACTCGCACGCACGCCGCACTGTAGGCGCGGGCCGCTGCAGGATGGTTGCGAAGGGCGCCGCCGAAACCCTGTCCGGCGCCGAAAAGCTGCAATGATTGCCACCGTGGAGTCCGAACTCGATGCGGTCGACCGCCGCCTGCTGGCCCAGCTGCAGGCCCAGGGCCGCGCCACCTACGACGAGCTGGCGGCGGCCGTGGGGCTGTCGGCCAGTGCCGTGCTGCGCCGCGTGCGGCGGCTGGAGGCGTCGGGCGTGATCGTCGGCTACACGGCGCGGGTGGCGCCCGAACGCGTGGGCCTGGGCCTCACCGCCTGCATCAATGTGCGCCTGGCCAAGCACGACGAGGCCGGCAACCCGATCGAAGGCTTTGCCGCCGCGGTGCAGACCTGGCCCGAGGTGGTGGAGTGCCTGGCCTTGTCGGGCGAGATGGACTATCTGCTGCGCGTGCTGGTGCATGACATGGCGCACTACTCGCGCTTCGTGATGGAGACGCTGCTGCGTCACCCCTCGGTGCAGGATTGCAAGACCAGCTTCATGCTGCGGCGCCTGAAGGGTGCGACCGGGGTGCCCGTATAGCGACCGCCGGGCACCCTTGCCCCAGGAAGTGGGAGAGGTGAAAAAGTCACCGTGCTGGCGGCCGGCGCTGCGTAGAGTTCCAGGCATCGAAGCCCATAGCCGGAGTTGCCGATGAACCGCCTGCCCATGAACAGTGCGATCGATCCCAGTCCCTGGCGGCGTGCGACCTCGGCGTGGCCGTTTCCTGCCGCGGCGCCCGCGGTCGCCCAGAGGCCGGCAGCCGCCACCACGCGCGAGCTGCGCAAGGGCGAGACCCTCACGCTGGACCAGCCACAAGGCCAGGCCGTGCTGTGCAGCCATGGGGCGCTGTGGATCACCTGCGAGCCCGCCCGCGCCGACGACGGCTCCATGCGGCTGCAGGTGCGGGCACTCACGGATGCCTGCGTCTCGGTGGTGCCGGCCTCGCTGCGGCCCGGCGCCGGCGCGCCGTAGCGCAGCGCGCGCTCAGTCGCTGTCGATCTCGTGCAGCAGCCGCTGGGCGGCATCGGGCGCCAGATTCAGCAGCGCAGCGATGTCGCTCACATCGTCGGGCAGGGCCGCATCGTCCCAGCCCTGGGCGCTGTGGCGCGCGACGCGAATGGCGAGCTGAACATTGCGCATCTGAGGCGTCGGACGGTGCGCCTGCGCATCGGTGATCTGTACCAGCAGGGCCGGCAGGTGCCAGGCCTGCATCAGCGCGTGCTCGAGGGCCTGAAGCTCGATGTGCAGCAGCTCGCGCTGCACGGCGGCCGAGCGCAGGGCCGGGTCGTCCCGCTGCCGCCGCTCGATCGCCAACGCCAGCGCCGGGGCCTGCAGCCACAGCAGCAGCTCGGCGAAGTCGTGCAGCAGGGCCGCTTCGTGGATGACGGCGGCGTCGTGGTCCATCCGGTGGACGGCAAAGCCGATCGCAAACCGCGCCGCCCGTCGTGAACGCGTGAGCACGCGCCGAAAGCCGGCCAGCGCTTCAGGGTGATCGGCCAGCCGATCCTCGACCGTGGGCTGCGGACCGAAGGCGCGGAAGAAGGGCGGGATACCCAGCATCACCAACGCTTCGGTCACGGTTTCGGTGTCGCTGCCTTCGCGACCGCGCCGAAGCTGCGCCACATGGGCCAGCAGCTTCAGCGTCATCAGCGGGTCGCTCACCAGCGCATCGGCCAGCAGGTGGGCATCCACCGCGTCCTCGTTGGCGCGCATCTCCTCCAGCGTGTCCGCCGTCTCGGCCAGCACCGGCAGCGTGCGGTGATCGAAGTGCGCCGCCCAGGCCGCAAGATCGTGCGGCGCCCGGGTGATGAACGTTGAAGTGACTGGCATGCCTCGCGCCGCGTGAGCACCGGGCGGCGGCCCGGCTCGTCACCAGCATATCGGCGCTGCCGGGGCGGGCTTGAGGTGGGTTGGCCCGGTCGCGGCCCCCGAACCGGCCGCCGAAAGCGGGCCGGTTCGGGGTGGTCTCACAGGCGGTTCACGCCGGGCAGATATCCCAGCAGGCGGCCGTTGACGTAAAGCGCTCCTTCGGGCGCGCCGGCTTCGGCGTGGAACTCGACCACCAGTGGGTCCACCTCGGGCAGGGCCTGCTTCGGCGCCACCCGTGCCACCCGCAGGGCGAGGCGGTCGAGTCCGCGGCTGGCGGCGCGTAGCGCGGCGGCAGCCAACCGGCGCCAGGCGGGTGCCGCCAAGGGGCTGGCTTCGAGAGAAGCGTGTCGTATCGACATGATCGGTCTCCGCAGGAAGCGTCGGCCCGCTGGGCGGTGGCGGCTTCCCTTCAGGGTTCAGGGGCTGGGTCGAAGGCGCTCGAGTTCGCGCCGCAGCGCGCGCTGCGCCTGCTGGCGCAGGGCGCCGGCGGTGTCGCGGTGCAGGCCGGCCTTGCGTTGTCGGGCGACGATGGCCAGCAGGTTGCGGGGCTTCAGGGACGGGACGTTCAGCTTCATGGCGTTCTCCTTGGGGCAGGGGGGGATCAGGGTCGGCAGCAGTTGCGGTAACGGCGGTGACGTGGAGCGGGCCCGCCAATGCAAACGGCCCGGGTTGCTGGTGCAACCCGGGCCGTGGTGCGCTGGTGCCGCCTCGTGCGGCCAGGCGCTCGAGGAGGTCAGCTCACCGGCGCCCCGGGCAGGGCACCGAAGGTGGCGGCACGCAGCGTCAGTGCCGCGCGGGCGGCGCTGGCCGATCGGGTGGTCTGACGGTTCATGTCGCCTTCGGGGTTGGGTTGATGGGATGAGGTGCCGGCCGGGACTGCCAGGGCCGCGCTCCACACGCTTGCGCAAATGATAAACACGTAATTATCAGCCAGCAAGCGCTTTTTCAGGGTCGCCGCGCCGATCAACGTTTGCGCTTTAGGGGGGCCACGCCGGCCCGGGTGCGGCGCCACAAGTCCTGCGGGTCGTCGCCGGGCGGTGCCGGCGTATACAGGGGCGTGTGTGGCGGCGCAGTCGGTGGCCGGGCCGCGGCGCTGCCGGGCGAAGGCGCTGCGCCCGGCGCCACCAGCACCTCGCCCAGCAGGTCGAGCAGCCGGGTGCGGGCGCGCTGCGGGTGGCGGCGGTAGTAGGTGAGCACCAGGCCGACGATGAAGCGCTCGTCGTCGTCGCGCGGCGCGGATTCATCGGCGGGCGTAGCCTCACGCGCCGCGGTGTCGGCCGGCCCGTGCGGCTGGTCCATCCATCCGGGCGGCTTGTGGCACAGGTGCTCGAACTGGCGCGCCAGCCGCTCGCCGATCTGGCGCGAGCGACCCTTGATCTGGCTCCAGTAGCTGGGCTGGATCTGGATGCGCTCGGCGAAGCGCCGCTCCAGCCCGCGCAACGTGGCGGCGTCGGCATGGCGCGCGGTGGCGCGCACGAACTCTTCGAAAAGGGCCAGCGCGTTGTCCAGGCGCACCTGGGCGAGTTCTTGGGGGCCGGCTAGCATCGGTGGCGATGATAAATCGCCGTTTACCTCGTAGGCCGACTGCGCCGGCGGCCGGGCGGCGCTAGGCGTCGTCGTCGCGCACCTGGTGCGCGGCCACCAGCTGCTGCTGCGTGCCGGGGGGCACCGGCTCGTAGTGCGAGAAGGCCACCGTGTAGCGGCCCTGGCCGCTCGTCATCGCGTTCAGGCGGCTCTGGTAGTCGAGCAGTTCCGACATCGGGGCCTGGCCGCGCACGACGGTGCTGCCCGGGCTGCTGCCTGCGGTGCCGCTGACCATGCCGCGGCGCGCTGCGAGATCGCCGGTGATGTCGCCCATCGCCGATTCGGGCGCGTGGATCTCGACGTGCACGATGGGCTCCAGCACGATCGGCCGCGCCTCACGCACCGCGGCCAGGAAGGCCTTGCGCCCGGCCGTGACGAAGGCGATCTCCTTGCTGTCCACGCTGTGGTGCTTGCCGTCGTAGACCACGACCCGCAGGTCCACCACCGGGTGCCCGGCGATGGCGCCGCCGGCCAGCACCTCGCGCACGCCCTTCTCGACCGCCGGGATGAACGGGCCCGGGATCGTGCCGCCCTTGACCTGGTCGACGAACTCGAAGCCGGCGCCGCGCGGCAGTGGCTCGACGCGCAGGTACACCTCGCCGAACTGGCCTGCGCCGCCGCTTTGCTTCTTGTGGCGGTGGTGGCCTTCGGCCGGGGCCGTGATGGTCTCGCGGTAGGCGATGCGCGGGGGCCGCGTCAGCACTTCGAAGCGGTGCGTCTCGCGCAGCCGCTCGAGCAGCACCCGCAGGTGCAACTCGCCCAGGCCGTACACCAGCGTCTCGTGGGTGCCGCTGGCGCGCTCCAGCTTCAGGCACGGGTCTTCGTCGACGAGCTTGGTCAGGATCTCCCACAGGCGCTGCTCGTCCCCATGGCGGCGCGGCTCGATGGCCAGGCCGTGCACGGGCGTGGGGAAGGCCAGCGGCGCAAGGTGGATGTGGTCGTCCTCGGCAGCGTCGTGCAGCACGGCGTCGAAGTGGATGTCGTCGACCTTGGCCACGGCGACGATGTCGCCCGGCAGGGCCTGCGCCACCTCGACATGCTCCTTGCCCTGCAGCATGAACAGGTGCCCCACCTTGAACGGCTTGCGACCGTCGCCGATGTAGAGCAGGCTGTCGCGCGTGACCGTGCCCTGGTGCACGCGCAAGACCCCGAGCCGGCCGACGAAAGGGTCGACCGTGACCCGGAACACATGCGCCAGCACATGGCGGCCGGGGTCGGGCACGGCGGCCAGCGGCGCGGCCGCCGCGCCTTCGCCGCGCAGGAAGGCGGGCGGGTTGGCCTCGCCCGGATGCGGCAGCAGCCGCACCACGATGTCCAGCAGCTCGGCCACGCCGGCGCCGCTGCGGGCCGAGACGAAGCACACCGGGATCAGATGGCCTTCGCGCAGCGCCTGCTCCAGCGGCGCGTGCAGCTCGGCGGCGTCCACGTCGCCGTCGTTCAGATAGCGCTCGACGAAGGCGGCATCCACCTCGACCACCTGCTCCACCAGGGCCCGGTGCGCCGCGTCCACGCGGCCGATGTCGCTGTGGCCGGCGCGGTTGTAGAAGCAATCGACGACGCGCGTGCCGCCCGCGTCGGGCAGGTTCAGCGGCAGGCATTCCTTGCCGAACGTGGCCTGGATCTGCGCCAGCACCGCCGCCAGGTCGACGCCCGGCAGGTCGATCTTGTTGACGATGATCAGACGGTCGAGCCGGCGCGCCGCGGCGTGCTCCATCATGCGCACGGCCATCGGCTCGATGCCGGCGCCGGCGCTGATCACCACCGCCGCCGTCTCCACCGCTTCCAGCGCCGGCAGGCTCTGGCCCAGGAAGTCGGGCGCGCCCGGGGTGTCGATGAGGTGGATGCGGGTGCCGGCGTGCGCCAGGTGCATCACGGCCGCGTTCAGCGAATGCTGCATCCGGCGCTCGAGCGGATCGAAATCGCTCACCGTGCTGCCGCGCTCGAGCGAGCCGGCCACGGCCACGGCGCCGCTGGCTGCCAGCAGCGCCTCGGCCAGCTGCGTCTTGCCCGCCGCCGCGGGGCCCACCAGCGCCAGGGTGCGGATCGCTTCGATGCCGCCATGGGCGGCCGGGGGGAGGCTGGGCATGCGGGGTCTCCTTGCCGCAGGCGCCGCTGCTTCAGCCCGCGTCGGCCGGCGATGGGTTGCTGCGATCCAGCGTACGGGATTGCCCGCCGGCGCACAACCGGGCCCGCCCCGCGACCCCCGGCGGGCCGCGCCGAGGCCCGGCTACTGGAAGGCCACCTCGGCAAAGCTGCGCAGCTTGCGGCTGTGCAGGCTGCCGGGCCGCTCCTGCCGCAGCAGCTCGACGGCGCGCATGCCGATGCGCAGGTGCTGGTCCACGCGCTCGCGGTAGAAATGGTTCGCCATCCCGGGCAGCTTGATCTCGCCGTGCAGCGGCTTGTCGCTGACGCACAGCAAGGTGCCGTAGGGCACGCGGAAGCGGAAGCCGTTGGCGGCGATGGTTGCGCTTTCCATGTCCAGCGCGACAGCGCGGCTCTGGCTGAAGCGGCGCTCGGGGCCGAAGTGCGGCAGCAGCTCCCAGTTGCGGTTGTCGGTGCTGGCCACGGTGCCCGTGCGCAGGATGCGCTTGAGCTCGTAGCCCTCGAGCTGGGTCACGTCGGCCACCGCCTGCTCCAGCGCCAGCTGGACTTCGGCGAGGGCCGGAATGGGCACCCACAGCGGCAGCTCTTCGTCCAGCACATGGTCCTCGCGCACGTAGGCGTGGGCCAGCACGTAGTCGCCCAGCTGCTGGCTGTTGCGCAGGCCCGCGCAGTGGCCGAGCATCAGCCAGGCATGGGGGCGCAGCACCGCCACGTGGTCGGTGATGTTCTTGGCGTTGGCCGGGCCGACGCCGATGTTCACCATGGTGATGCCGCTGGCATCGCCGCGCACCAGGTGGTAGGCCGGCATCTGCGGCAGCCGTGGCGGCGGCGCGCCCAGCTCGTCGCCCGGCCGGGCCGGGCTGCCGGCGCGCCGGGTGACCACGTTGCCCGGCTCGACGAAGGCCGCGTAGCCGCTGCCCGCGTCGGCCATGGCGGCGTGGCCGAGCTTGATGAACTCGTCGATGTAGAACTGGTAGTTCGTGAACAGCACGAAGTTCTGGAAGTGCTCGGGCGCGGTGCCCGTGTAGTGGCGCAGCCGGTGCAGCGAGTAATCCACCCGCGGCGCCGTGAACAGCGCCAGCGGCTGCGGCTCGCCGGGCCGCGGGTCGTGCGTGCCGTTGGCGATGCCATCGTCCATGGCCGCCAGGTCGGGCAGGTCGAACAGGTCGCGCATCAGCAGCCGGCGCTCGGGGTTCATGCTGCCTTCGAGGTGGTCGTGTTCGGCCAGCGAGAAGTGCACCGGGATCGGCTGCGCGCTGGTGCCGACCTCGATCGAGACGCCGTGGTTGCGCCGCAGCAGCCTGAACTGCTCGAGCAGGTAGTTGGCGAACAGGTCGGGCCGCGTGACCGTGGTCTCGAAGCTGCCCGGGCCGGCCACGAAGCCGTAGCTCAGGCGTGAATCGGCGCGCGCCACGGTGTCGGTGCGCACGCGCACGAAGGGGTAGCAGGCGCGCACCGGCTGGCCGAGGTCTTCGCCGGCCACGAAGCGCTGCAGCGCGCCGCGCAGGTGGTCGATGCTGTTGCGGTAGATCGCCTGCACCTGGGCCAAGGCGGCCTCGGGGTCGTCGAAGCGGGCGGGGGCGATGAAGAGTGGAAGGCTCGGCATGGCGCATTGTGCCCGGCGCGTGCGGGCGGCCTGCGCCGGCGCTACAGGATGTAGCGCGACAGGTCTTCGTTCTTCGCCAGGTCGCCCAGCCGGGCGTCCACCGCCGCGGCATCGATGGTCACGCTTTGTCCGCTGCGGTTGGGGGCGTCGAAGCTGATCTCGTCGAGCAGCCGTTCCATCACCGTGGCCAAACGGCGCGCGCCGATGTTCTCGGTGCGCTCGTTCACCTCGAAGGCGATCTGCGCCAGCCGCTTCACCGCGTCGGGCGTGATCTGCAGCGTCACGCCTTCGGTGGCCAGCAGCGCCTGGTACTGCTTGACCAGGCTGGCCTGGGTGCTGGTGAGGATGGCCTCGAAGTCGGCCACCGACAGCGACGCCAGCTCGACCCGGATCGGCAGCCGCCCCTGCAGCTCGGGGATCAGGTCGCTGGGCTTGGCCAGATGGAAGGCGCCGCTGGCGATGAACAGGATGTGGTCGGTCTTCACCGGCCCGTACTTGGTGCTGACGGTGGTGCCCTCCACCAGCGGCAGCAGGTCGCGCTGCACGCCCTGGCGGCTGACCTCGGCGCCGCCATGCTCGGCGCGCGAGGCCACCTTGTCGATCTCGTCGATGAACACGATGCCGTTGCCCTCGGCCTGGGCCAGTGCCGCGGCGCGGATCTCGTCCTCGTTGACGAGCCGGCCGGCTTCTTCGTCGATCAGCCGCGGCAGCGCTTCGCCGATGCGCAGCTTGCGCGTCTTGCGCCGGGCCCCGCCGGCCTGCGAGAACAGGCCCTTGAGCTGCTCGGCCATCTCCTCCATGCCCTGGGCACCCAGGATCTCGAGCGCCGGCTTGGGTTCGGCCAGGTCGAGCTCGATCTCCTTGTCGTCGAGCTGGCCCTCGCGCAGGCGCTTGCGCAGCACCTGGCGCGCGGTGTTGTCGGCCGGGGTGCTGCTACCCTCACCGGTGAAGCCGATGCCGCGGCCCTCGTGGCTGTCGCGCGGGGGTGGCACCAGCACGTCGAGCACGCGGTCTTCGGCGGCGTCCTCGGCGGCGGCGCGCTTGGCGCGCATCTGGCGCTCGCGCTCCTGCTTGACGGCCACGTCGACGAGGTCGCGCACGATGCTGTCCACGTCCTTGCCGACGTAGCCAACCTCGGTGAACTTGGTCGCCTCGACCTTGATGAACGGGGCGTCGGCCAGCCGTGCCAGGCGGCGCGCGATCTCGGTCTTGCCCACGCCGGTGGGGCCGATCATCAGGATGTTCTTGGGCGTGATCTCGCCGCGCAGCCCGGCGTCGACCTGCTGGCGCCGCCAGCGGTTGCGCAGCGCGATGGCCACCGCCCGCTTGGCCGCGTTCTGGCCCACGATGTGGCGGTCGAGCTCGGAGACGATCTCCTGTGGCGTCATGCTCATCCCAGGGTCTCCACCACGTGGTTCTGGTTGGTGTAGATGCAGATGTCGCCGGCGATCTCGAGCGAGCGCTTGACGATCTCGGCCGGGGCCATCTCGGTGTGCGCCAGCAGCGCCCGCGCGGCGGCCTGGGCATAGGCACCGCCGGAGCCGATGGCGACGAGTCCGAACTCGGGCTCGAGCACGTCGCCGTTGCCGGTGATGATGAGCGAGGCGCTGCTGTCGGCCACGGCCAGCATCGCCTCCAGCCGGCGCAGCACGCGGTCGGTGCGCCAGTCCTTGGTCAGCTCGATGGCGGCGCGCTGCAGGTGGCCCTGGTGCTTCTCGAGCTTGGCCTCGAAGCGCTCGAAGAGCGTGAACGCGTCGGCGGTGGCGCCGGCGAATCCCGCCAGCACCTGGTCGCGGAACAGCTTGCGCACCTTGCGGGCGCTGGCCTTGACGACGATGGTGCCGAGCGTGACCTGGCCGTCGCCGCCAAGCGCGACCAGCCCGCCGCGGCGCACGCTGACGATGGTGGTGCCGTGGTAGGTTTCCATGGATGGCGCTGGAGGTGGGGCCGCCGCGGCGGCGATCAAGGTCAGACTTTCCTGACCTGCACCTTCGCGTGCTCGTTGATGCCCATGGCGCCGAAGAACAGCGCCACCAGCCGGTGCGCGTCGACGAAGTGCACGGCACGGTTCTCGTTGCGCTTGGCCAGCACCCAGTTCAGCAGGTCGCCGGCGGCGATGAAGTCGACCCGGATCAGCCGCGCGCACGACACGCTGACCACCGGGGCGCTGCTCAACTCGGCCTGCACCTTGGCCAGCGTGGCGCCGATGTCGCCCACCAGCTGGCCCGACAGCTCGACATGCGCCACCTCGACGCCGGCGCTCTCGTCCGCCAGGCCCGACTCCATGAAGCTGGTCGAGACCTCGCTCACCATCGACATCGGCGGCGTGCGCGTGGACAGCCCGGAGCCGCTGATGTGCACCTTGCAGCGCGTGGGCTCCCACGAGGGCGGGCTCACCTCGTAGGTGACGCAGTAGTCGATGGCGGCCTCGTCGAACTGGTCGGCGCGATTGGCCAGCCGCAGGGCGTCCAGGCGCGTGAGCCAGAACGCGGGGTCGGCGTCGCGCACGCCGGTGGGGGCGGCGTCCTGCAGCACCGAGAACAGGCGGTCGCCGGCCACCCAGCGCAGCTCCAGCGCCTGGCCCGACCACAGGCGCAACAGCATCGACAGCTGCATCGCCGCCTCGGCGTCGATGCGGCGCAGCGCGCCCCAGTCGAAGACCCAGGGCAGCGGCATCTGCAGCGTCTGCGAGCGCAGCCGCGCCACCGCTTCGATGTCCAGGTGCTCGGGGCAGATCCAGCCCACATCGCCGTGGCCGCGCGTGGCTGCAGCGGCGCTCACCATGGGCTCTTCGGCGGCGGCCTCGGCCACTAGCTTGGGCAGCGAGTACCACTGCGGCGCCGACCAGCCGAACTGGTGCGCGTAGTCCATTGCCAGGCTCTCGAAGCGCTGCTGCTGGCCGGTGGCGCGGTACAGGTCGAACAGCACGAGCCAAGTCTCGGCATGCTGCGCGCGCGGCCCGGCCGGGCCGGTGATGCGCTGCAGGGCCTGCTCGCATTGCGCGAAGTCGGCGTTGGCGAAGGCGATCACCGCTTCGTCCAGATCGGGATCGTGCACGACCTCGCTCACCTCCACGGCGAAGGCCTGGTCGAAGCCGCCGGCCGCGCCGTCGGCGGTGGCCGGTGCCAGGCTCTCGAACGACATCGGTGCCATCGGCGCCAGGGCCGCATCGGAGGCGCCGGGCACGGCGTGCGTCACCGGCGCCAGCGGCGGCAAGCCCCCGGCCATCTGCACGCGCGAGGCCGGCGCGGCCGGCGCCAAGTGCGCGGCCGGCAGCGGCGGCAGGGCGGGCAGGGCGTCGTCGTAGGCGGCGGCGAGCGCGCCGCGCCCGGTGTCCAGCACCGTGTCGCGCGGCGGCGGCAAGCCGCCCAGGCGGCTGCCGGTGCCGCGCAGTCCGATCGGGCGGCTGCGGGTCGAGCTGAAGCCGCCTTCGCCCACCATCTGCTGCTCGATCTCGTCGATCTTGGCCTTCACGCCTTGCGGCCGCTGGGCGTCGCTGTCGGGCAGGCGCGCCTCGGAGTCGTCCAGGCGCGACGATCCGCCCAGCGCCGCCAGCTGCTCGGGCGAGAGACCTTCGCGGCGCACCCGCCGCAGCACGTCGAACTCGCGCTTGCGCACGAAATCGTTGCGGCGCTTGCGCTCGATCATGGCCTTGAGCTCGGACTTCTCGATCTCGAGCTCGCGCGATTCTTCCTGGCGCGAGTTGAGGTCCGTCCAATCGGTGGCCGGGTTTGCGACGAACCGGACCACCTTGCGGAAGAAGCTCTCGTTCTCGGCCATGAGTCTGAATGGTACTCCGGGGGTATCCGCGCCCCGGGGCGCCGCGCGTGAAGTAGCGCGCGGCCGGGGCAGCGGATTCGCGGCTGCGCGGGCCCTGGCGGCGGTGGCCGCGCCTGGCGTTCAGTCGCCGAACATCTTCTGCTTGAGCTCGCGCCGCTGCTGGGCTTCCAGCGACAGCGTGGCCGTGGGCCGCGCCATCAGCCGCGCCAGGCCGATCGGCTCGCCGGTCTCGTCGCAGTAGCCGTAGTCGCCGCTCTCCAGCCGCGCCATGCTCTGGGCGATCTTCTTCAGCAACTTGCGCTCGCGGTCGCGCGTGCGCAGCTCCAGCGCGTGTTCTTCCTCGATCGTCGCCCGGTCGGCGGGGTCGGGCACGATGGAAGTGTCTTCACGCAGGTGCTCGGTGGTCTCGCCGGCGTTGGACAGCAGGTCGTCCTTCTGCTCCTGCAGCCGGGCGCGAAAGAAGTCGAGCTGCTTCTCGTTCATGTACTCCGAGTCGGGCATGGCCAGCAACTCGGCTTCGGTCAGGTCGCGCCCGGCCTTGTGCTTCCAGGCGTTGGCCAGCTTGGGATCGTGCTTGTGGGCGGCCTTGGGCGGTTCGGCCGCGTCGGTCATGGATCGGGTGGGTGCGCGTGCCGGCGCGAAGCGGTCGGTGAACCGGTTGGACGAAGGCGCCAGCGTGTTGGACGGGCTCATCTCGCGCGGCGCCGAAGGGGCCTTGTTGGCCGCGGACTTGGCGCTCGCGGCCTTGGCCGCCGCGGTCTTGACCGGCGGCTCGGCCACGCTCACGGGAGCGGCGGCGGCCGGCTTGGCTGATTTCGCGGGCTTTGCCGCGGCTGGAACTGCGGCAGCCTTGGCCGGTGGCTTGATCACGGGAACCTCCTCGCCTGTCGGCATCGCTGGGTCGGGCATGCGGCTCCGCCGACGGCAGGGCGCGCCCGAGGACCAGGCTCTTCAGGGCGCGCGGATTGTAGCCACGCACAAGGAGCGGCCCGGAAGGGCCGGCGGTGGGCTGCGGCGGGGTGGGTGGGAGCGCTCAAACCAGGCATTGCTCCAGGCCCTGCAGCAGCAATTCGCGCGGCAGCTCGATGCCGATGAACACCATCTTGCTGCCCTTGTCTTCACCGGGTGCCCACTTCGGGCCCAGGTCGCTGCCCATCAGCTGGTGCACGCCCTGGAAGATCACCTTGCGGTCGCTGCCCTTCATGTGCAGCACGCCCTTGTAGCGCAGCATCTTCGGGCCGTAGACCTGCACCATCGCGCCCAGGAAGTCTTCCAGCTTGGCTGGATTGAAGGCGCGCTTGCTGCGGAACACGAAGGACTTGACGTCGTCATCGTGCGCATGGTGGTGCGGGTGGTCGCAATGCTCGCCGTGCTCGTGGTCGTGGTCATGCCCGTGGTGATGGCCCTGGCCGTCGTCGGCGTTCAGGAAGTCGGGGTCGATGTCGAGCTTGGCGTTGAGGTTGAAGCCCTTGAGGTCGAACACGCGCGCGATCGGCACCTCGCCGAAGTGCACCGCCTGCTGGGGTGCGCGCGGGTTCATGTGCTTGAGCCGGTGCATCAGCGCTTCCACCTCGGCCTGCTCGACGAGGTCGGTCTTGCTGATGAAGATCTGGTCGGCAAAGCCGATCTGGCGCCGTGCCTCCTGGCGCTGGTCGAGCTGGGCCTGGGCGTGCTTGGCATCGACCAGCGTGAGCACGCTGTCCAGCAGGTAGGTCTCGGCAATCTCGTCGTCGACGAAGAAGGTCTGGGCGACCGGGCCGGGGTCGGCCAGGCCGGTGGTCTCGATCACGACGCGGTCGAAATCGAGCTCGCCCTTGCGACGCTTCTCGGCCAGGTCGGCCAGCGTGGTGCGCAGGTCCTCGCGGATAGTGCAGCACACGCAGCCGTTGTTCATCTGGATGATCTGCTCCTGGGTGTCGGCCACCAGGATGTCGTTGTCGATGTTCTCGGCCCCGAACTCGTTCTCGATGACCGCGATCTTCTGGCCGTGGGCCTCGGAGAGCACGCGCTTGAGCAGCGTGGTCTTGCCCGAGCCGAGGAAACCGGTCAGGATCGTGGCGGGGATCAGGCCCTGGATGATCTGGGCGGGACTTTCGCCCGTACTTTGGCCCGCACTTTGGCGGGTACTCGAAGCCGTGGGTTTTGCAGGCATGGTGGGCGTTCGCTGAAGACAGTCGGCGCAGATGGGGGTCGACGACTGTCTTGCAAGGCCCCGGCGCTGTCAAGGCAGCGTCTGCGCCGGCTCGGTTATTCTGTCCCCTCTTCCACTGCCGGCACTCCCCTCCCGTGTCCGACCCTGCTCCTGGTCGGTCCGCTCGCGCCACCTCGGGTGCGCGACCGGACCACCGCGATGCCCCTGACCGCCGTGACCGGCGGACCCTGTTCGAGCGCCTGGTCGAGATGCTTTCGCCCGGGCCGGACAGCAAGGCCGAGCTGATCCGCACGCTGGCCGATGCCGAGAACCGCGAGCTGATCGAGCCCGAGTCGCGCCTGATGCTCGAAGGGGTGCTGCGCATGGCCGACCTGATCGCCGGCGACGTGATGGTGCCGGCGCCGCACATGGACCTGCTGGACATCGCCGCCGACTATGACGAGCTGCTGCGCTCGGTCATCTCGACAGCGCATTCGCGCTTTCCGGTGTACGAGGGCGGGCGCGAGAACATCATCGGCATCCTGATGGCGAAGGATCTGCTCAAGCTGCAGCGTGCACCCGAGCTGAACCTGCGCACGCTATTGCGGCCGGCCGTGTTCGTGCCCGAGAGCAAGCGCCTGAATGAGCTGCTGCGCGATTTCCGCAGCAACCGCAACCATCTCGCGATCGTGATCGACGAGTTCGGCAACACGGCCGGACTGATCACGATCGAGGACGTGCTGGAAGAGATCGTCGGCGAGATCGAGGACGAGTTCGACGAGCACGAGCAGGAAAGCGGCATCTACACCCTGGCCGACGGCAGCCACCGCGTGGCCGGTGACGTGGCCATCACGGCCGTGAACGAGGCCTTCGGCACCCGCCTGGGCGAAGGCGAGTTCGAGACCATCGGCGGGCTGGTGGCCGACGACCTGGGCCGGGTGCCGCGCCGGGGCGAATCGGTGGTGGTGGGCGGGCTGCGCTTCACCGTGATGCTCACGCGTGGCGGCGCGGTGCGCTGGTTCCGCGTGCGCCGCGAGCCGGGCCCCGCCACCACGGCCGACGGCGGCGACGTCGATTGAGCGACGAGGTGCCCCGCCGCGCTGCGGCCGGGACGACAGCGACGCTGTGCTCGGGCTCGATCAGGGCCCTGCTCGGTGCACGGTTCCTGGCGCCGGTGGCGGCGCTGGCCGTGGGCGCCGTGCAGACGCTGGCCTACACGCACACCGCGCTGTGGCCGCTGCCGCTGCTGGCGCTGGCGCTGCTGGTGGCGCAGCTGGACCGGGCCTCGCGCCGCCGCGCCGCGCTGCTGGGCTGGTGCTACGGCACGGCCTGGCTCGTGGCGGGCGTGTGGTGGCTGTACATCAGCATGCACCGCTACGGCGGCCTGCCGGCGGCACTGTCGGCGCTGGCGGTGTTGGCGCTGTGCGGCTTTCTGTCGCTGTACCTGGCGGCGGCGGCGGCGGCCTACGCGCACTGGCGGCGTGGGCGCGGCGGCGACGCGCTGCTCTTCGGCGCGCTGTTCCTGCTGGCCGAGCTGGCGCGCGGCGTGCTGTTCACGGGCTTTCCCTGGGTCGCGGCGGGCTACTCGCAGGTTGACTCGCCCCTGGCCGCCCTGGCGCCCTGGGTCGGGGTGTATGGGATCGGGGCCTGGATGGCCGTCGCGGCGGCGTCGCTGGTGCTGCTGGCGCGCCGGCGGGCCTGGCGGCCGGCGGCGCTGGCCGTCGGCATCGCGCTGGCCGCGGCCGAACTGCCGGGGCGTTTCACCGCACCGGCGGGCGAGTTCTCGGTGACGCTGCTGCAGACCGACGTCAAGCAGAACGAGAAGTTCGCCCTCGACCACATGGCCGAGACCCTGGCCTGGGTCGCGCAGCAGCTGCTGGACGCGCGCACCGGGCTGGTGGTGGCGCCCGAGACCGCGGTGCCGCTGCTGCCGGCGCAGCTGGACGAATTCGCGCCCGGCTATTGGGCCGCGCTGCGCCAGCGCTTCGACTCGGGCGGGCGGGCCGCGCTGGTGGGCCTGCCGCTGGGCGATTTCGACCATGGGTACACCAACTCGGTGGCCGGGCTGGCGGCGGGGCCGGTCTACCGATACGACAAGCGGCACCTCGTGCCCTTCGGCGAGTTCATCCCCTGGGGCTTTCGCTGGTTCACCGACCTGATGAACATCCCGCTGGGCGACTTTGCGCGCGGCGTCGCCAACCCGCCGTCGTTCGCGGTGCTGGGCCAGCGCCTGGCGCCCAACATCTGCTACGAGGACCTGTTCGGCGAGGCGCTGGCGCGGCGCTTCGCCGATGCGGCCACCGCGCCCACCGCGTTCGTCAACGTCAGCAACATCGGCTGGTTCGGCGACACCGAGGCCATCCCGCAGCACCTGAACATCTCGCGCCTGCGCGCGCTGGAGTTCCAGCGCCCGATGCTGCGCTCGACCAACACCGGCGCCACCGCCATCGTCGACTACCGCGGCGCCGTCGTGGCCGAACTGGCGCCCTACACGCGCGGCGTGCTGCGCGGCCGCGTGCAGGGCCGCACCGGCATCACGCCTTATGCGTGGTGGGCCTCGCGCGCGGGCCTGTGGCCGCTGGGGCTGGCGGCGCTGGGCGTGCTGGCCTGGGCGGCCTGG
>JAGWLO010000049.1 GCA_028872015.1 Burkholderiales bacterium
CAGCGGCATGTTCATGCCGAAGTTGGGGTTGGTGCCGTTCTTGGGCACGACCTTGACCGCCGGCTTGACCGCGGTCGTCTGGGCCACTTCCGTCGCCCGCTCCCATGACCCGATTTCCTGGGAGCGGGCTACCGAAAAGAATAGAAACATCGGAACGGTATCCGTCGTTCGCCCCAGAACTCGGCGGCGTCGCGGAACACCTCGAGCAACTGCTCGCGCGCCTCGCGGTCGAAGCGCGGGTTGTCCGGCAGCTGCTCGAGCACGACCACGAAGCCCGGCTGCTGCCCGGCCTTGTGCACGAGGTCGGTCATGCAGTCGTACAGGGCATCGAGGTTCTTGCCGAAATGCGCCGGAAACGTGAAAGCCTGGGCGATGCCGTCGAGCACGTCCTGCTTGGACTGCGCGCTGGCAAGGTTGGCGTACAGGAAATGCTGCCCGGCGTGGGCGGCGGCCTGCATCAGATCCTCGACCCGGTAGGCCCGGATGGCCTGGACGAGGTTGGGTCGGATGGTCTGCAACTCCATGGTCGCGATCCTCCTGGCTGGACGTAGGGATTCAGTGCTCTGGATGCCGGCGTTCATGGGGTGATGGGCCGAAAGCTGGCGTAGTGGTCGTCGGTGTAGTAGCAGGTGTCGGGCCGGGTGGGGCGCTGTCCGCCGCAGATGATGCGGCGCGCCCCGCGGTTGCGGGCCCTGGGCGTCTTGACGGTGTATTCGCGGTAATACCCCCGTGCTCTGGCAGGCAGGCGGCGCTCGCGGTTGCCGAACACCGAACCGTCTTTCTCGTACGGAAACGGCCCGCCGCCCAAGATCAGCCGGTAAGTGGTCTGCGCCTGAGGCGGCAAGGCTGTCAGGGCGACCGCGGCGGCCACCGAGTCCGGGGCCGGCGGGCGGGCCCAGGCAGCGGGTGCGACGGCTGTTCCGACCGCCAAGCTGGAAGCCGTCACGACGACGGCACCCCAGCTGCGCAGAGCCTGCCGGAGCTTGCCGCCCGGCGAGGCATGACCGGTCCAGAACACGGGTTAACCCTGAATAAACAAGCGCTTATGCTACCGGAGACCCCCTAAAAACTCAAGTAGCTGCCCAAAAATGGGGCGATTCCGGCGTTTCCCAGTGTGCGCTTACATGCGCCTTTCAGGTCGTTTTTTCACGTCCTGCTTCAGCATCGGCCACCGTCAGCGCCGTCATGTTGACGATGCGCCTCACGGTGGCCGCCGATGTGAGCACATGCACCGGTTTATCGGCCCCCAGCAGTACCGGCCCGATCGCGATGCCGCCGCCGGCGGCCGTCTTCAGCAGGTTGTAGGCGATGTTGGCAGCGTCGATGGTGGGCAGCACCAGCAGGTTGGCGTCGCCGTGCAGCGTGCTGCCCGGCATCAGCTTGCGGCGCTGCGCGGTGTCCAGCGCCACGTCGCCGTGCATCTCGCCGTCGACCTCGAGCCAGGGCGCCTGCTCGTGCAGCAGCGCCAGCGTGCGCCGCATCTTCAGCGCGCTGGGTTGATCGCTGGTGCCGAAGTTGGAGTGCGAGAGCAGCGCCGCCCGCGGCGCCACCCCGAAGCGCAGCATCTCCTCGGCCGCCATCACCGTGATCTCGCACAGCTCTTCGGGCGTGGGGTCGGCGTTGACGTGGGTGTCCACCAGAAACAGCTGCCGCCCCGGCAGCATCAGGCCGCTCATGCAGGCATAGACGCGCACGTCCTGCGGCGTGCGACGGCTGCCCCCGGCGCGGCGGCCGATCACCTGGTCGATGTAGTGCAGGTGCTGTGCCGTCGTGCCCCAGGTGCCGCACAGCATGCCGTCGACCTCGCCCTTCTTCAGCAGCATCGAGCCGATCAGCGTGAGCCGGCGCCGCATCTCGATCTTGGCCACCTGGGCCGTGATGCCCTTGCGCTCGGTCATCCGGTGGTAGGTCATCCAGAAGTCGCGGTAGCGGTGATCGTTCTCGACGTTGACCACGTCGTAGTCGGCCCCCTGCTTCAGGCGCAGGCCGAACTTCTCGATGCGCGCGGCGATGATGGCCGGCCGGCCGATCAGCGTCGGCCGCGCCAGGCCCTCGTCCACCACCACCTGCACCGCCCGCAGCACGCGCTCCTCCTCGCCCTCGGCGTAGGCCACGCGGTTGTTCTGCGCCCGCTTGGCCTGCGCGAAGATGGGCCGCATGGTCGTGCCCGACGCATAGACGAAGCTCTGCAGCTTCTCGCGGTACGCGGCCAGGTCGGCGATCGGGCGCAGCGCCACGCCCGACTCGGCGGCGGCGCGCGCCACGGCCGGCGCGATCATCGTCATCAGCCGCGGATCGAAGGGCTTGGGGATCAGGTACTCGGGGCCGAAGGTCAAGGTCACGCCGGCGTAGGCCGCCGCCACGACCTCGCTCTGCTCGGCCTGCGCCAGCTCGGCGATGGCGTGCACGGCTGCGATCTCCATCGCGTCGGTGATCGTGGTGGCGCCGCAGTCCAGCGCGCCGCGGAAGATGTACGGGAAGCACAGGACGTTGTTGACCTGGTTCGGGTAGTCGGTGCGGCCGGTGGCGATGACGGCATCGCTGCGCACCGCCCGCACCTGGTCGGGCAGGATCTCGGGCGTCGGATTGGCCAGCGCGAAGATCACCGGCCGCGGCGCCATCGCGGCCACCATCTCGGGCCGCAGCACGCCGCCGGCCGACAGGCCGAGAAAGATGTCGGCCCCGGGCATCACCTCGGCCAGGGTGCGCAGCACCGTCTTCTGGGCGAACTGCGCCTTGTCGGCGTCCATCAGCTCGGTGCGGCCCTCGTACACCAGGCCGGCGAGGTCGGTGACCCAGACGTTCTCGCGCCGCAGCCCCAGCTTCAGCAGCAGGCCGAGGCAGGCCAGCGCCGCCGCCCCCGCGCCGCTGGCCACCAGCTTGACCTCGGCGAAGGGCTTGCCCACCACCTTCAGCGCATTCAGCACCGCCGCGCCGACGACGATGGCGGTGCCGTGCTGGTCGTCGTGGAAGACCGGGATCTTCATGCGCTCGCGCAGCTTGCGCTCGACGTAGAAGCAGTCCGGCGCCTTGATGTCCTCGAGGTTGATGCCGCCGAAGGTGGGCTCGAGCGCGGCGATCGCGTCGACCAGCTTGTCCAGGTCGTGCTTCTCGGCCAGTTCGATGTCGAAGACGTCGATGCCGGCGAACTTCTTGAACAGCACCGCCTTGCCTTCCATCACCGGCTTGGCTGCCAGCGGGCCGATGTCGCCCAGGCCCAGCACCGCGGTGCCGTTGGTGACCACGCCGACCAGGTTGCCGCGCGCGGTGTAGCGGAAGGCGTTGACGGGGTCGGCCACGATCTCCTCGCAGGCCGCGGCCACGCCGGGGCTGTAGGCCAGCGCCAGATCGCGCTGGTTCAGCAGCTGCTTGGTGGCCGAGATCGCGATCTTTCCGGGCACCGGAAACTCGTGGTATTCGAGCGCGGCCTGCCGCAGTTCGGCGGCCTTTTCGAGGTCGGTCGACATCGCTCGCGTCTCCTGATCTTTGCGGGCGCCGATTCTAGGCGTCGACCCGCGGCGCGAGGCCCGGGCCGGAAAGCGGCGAAACTCGCGCCCGGTGCGCCCTGGCGCGCCCCGGCCGCAAGCCCCGCACACCCGCCCCATCCCGCCGTCCTGCCATGACTGCCGAGTTCGACCTCATCGCGCGCCACTTCACGCGGCCGGTGCGCCGCGCCGCGCTCGGCGTGGGCGATGACTGCGCGCTGCTGCGGCCTGCCCCGGGCCAGGAGCTGGCGGTGTCCAGCGACATGCTGGTGGAAGGCCGGCATTTCCTGTCGACGGTGCCGCCCGAGCGCCTGGGCCACAAGGCCCTGGCGGTGAACCTCAGCGATCTCGCGGCCTGCGGCGCCGAACCGCTGGCGTACACGCTGGCGCTGGCCTTGCCGCGGCCCGACGACGCTTTCCTGGCCGGCCTGGCGCAAGGCCTGTTCACGCTGGCCGAGGCGCACGGCATCGAACTCGTGGGTGGCGACACCACGGCCGGGCCGCTGAACCTGTGCCTCACCGTCATCGGCCAGGTGCCGCCCGGGCAGGCCCTGCTGCGCAGCGGCGCGCGACCGGGCGACGACCTGTGGGTCAGCGGCCAGCTGGGCGATGCGCGGCTGGCGCTCGAGGTCTGGCGGGGCCGCGTGACCCTGCCGGGGGCGGCCTTCGAGCAGGTGCGCCGGGCGATGGAGCTGCCGCAGCCGCGCGTGGCCCTGGGGCTGGCGCTGCGCGGCCTGGCCACGAGCGCCATCGACCTCAGCGACGGCCTGCTCGGCGACCTCGGCCACGTGCTGCAGCGCTCGGGCGTGGGGGCCGCGGTCGAAGTCGACGCGCTGCCCTGCAGCGCGGTGCTGGCGGCACAGCCCCTGGCGTTGCGCCGCACCTGCCTGCTGGCCGGCGGCGACGACTACGAGCTGCTGTTCACCGCCGACCCGGCGCAGCGCGACGCCGTGCGCGCCGCGGGCGCCGGCGCGGGGGTGGCCGTCACGCGCTGCGGCCGCATCGAGGCCGAACCCGGCCTGCGCCTGCGCGACGCCGACGGCCACGCGGTGGCGGGCCCGTTCCGCGGCTTCGACCACTTCGAGCCGTGAGCATGGCGCGCCCCACCGCGGCCTTCCTGCGCGGCCACCCGGCGCGCTGGATCGCGCTCGGCTTCGGCAGCGGCCTGGCGCCGCGTGCGCCGGGCACGGTGGGCACCCTGTGGGCCTGGGTCGCCTTCCTGGTGCTCGGGCGCTGGCTGGGCGATCTGGGCTGGGCGATCGTGCTGGCGGCCGCGCTGCCGATCGGCGTCTGGGCCTGCACCCGCACCGCGCGCGAGCTCGGCGTGGCCGACCCTGGCGCCGTGGTCTGGGACGAGATCATCGCCTTCTGGCTCGTGCTGTGGCTGCTGATGCCGGCGCCGTGGCTGGTGCAGCTGGCGGCCTTCGGTCTGTTCCGCTTCTTCGATGCGGTCAAGCCCGGGCCGGTCGGCTGGGCCGACCGGCGCTACAAGCTGCGCCCGGGCGAGGCCATCGGCTGGCGCCAGGGCTGGGGCATCGTGGCCGATGACCTGGTGGCGGCAGGCTGCACCCTGCTCGTGATGGCCCTGCTGCAGCGCGCCTGGGCCTGGTGGTCGCCTTGACCGCGCCGCACGCCGCACCCCCCATGGCTGCGTTCGACTTCGCGCCCCTGACTCCCACGGTGCTGGCCCTGGGCGATGCGCTGCGCGCGCGCGGCTGGCGACTGGCCGCGGCGGAAAGCTGCACCGGCGGGCTGATCGCTGCGGCCTGCACCGCGATGGCCGGCTCGAGCGACTGGTTCGAGCGCGGCTACGTCACCTACAGCAACCAGGCCAAGACCGAGCTGCTCGGCGTGCCGGCGGCGTTGCTGGCCGGGCACGGCGCAGTGAGCGCCGAAGTGGCACGCGCCATGGCGGCCGGCGCGCTGCAGCGCGCACCGGTGCAGCTGGCGGTGGCCGTCACCGGCATCGCCGGCCCCGGCGGGGCGGTACCGGGCAAGCCGGTGGGCACGGTCTGGCTGGCCTGGGCCACGGCCGCCGGCGTGCAGGCCGAGCGGCTGCAGCTGCCGGGCGACCGCGCCAGCGTGCGCGGCGCCACGGTGGCTGCGGCGCTGTCGCGCCTGCTGCAGGCCGCCACCGGCGCCTGAACTACCGCAGCGCGAGCACCCGCTGCGCACCGGCCGCCGGCGGGGCCGGCAGGGCCTGCAGCACCACCAGCACCAGGCGCCGCAGCGCTTCCCAGGGCTCGTGCGGCCAGCCGGGCTGCTTCAGGCCCTTGACGATGCCGTCGCACAGGCTCGCCGCGCCCAGCAGGCGCGTGAGCCGGCGGTCGGACAGCGCCGGCAGCACGCGCTCGAACAGGCGCTCCTTCGGGCCCCACGCGCGCGCCTCGCGCAGCGCCAGAGGCAGCGGCTTGCCCTCGTCCAGCGCGCCGCGCCCGCGCGCCAGGGCGCGCAGGTCCTCGGCCAGCGACCAGTGCACGAAGACCGCCGATTCGCCCTCGGCGCGCAGGCTGTCCAGCATGCGCAGCGCGCGCGCCACCTGGCCGCCCCACACCGCCTCGGTGAACTTGGCGATGTCGTAGCGCGCGACGTCGAGCACCGCGGCCTCGATCTGCGCCAGGCCCAGCTCGCCCGCGGGGTGCAGCAGCGCCAGCTTCTGCAGCTCCTGGTGCGCGGCCAGCAGGTTGCCTTCCACGCGGTCGGCCAGGAAGGCCAGCGCGCGCTCGCCGGCCTCGCCCGCCGGCACGCGCTGGCCCTGGCGCGCCAGCCGCTGCGCCAGCCAGGCCGGCAGCGCCCGGCGCTCCAGCGTCTCCACGCGCAGCGTCACGCCGGCGGCGTCGAGCGCCGCGAACCACGCCGCCTTGCTCTGCTGCCAGTCCAGGCGCGGCAGCTGCACCAGCGTGTAGACGCCCTCGGCGCCGCCCCGGCCGATCTGCTCGCAGTAGCGCTGCAGCGCCTCGGCGCCGT
Organism: Burkholderiales bacterium; assembly: GCA_028872015.1. Taxonomy (GTDB): domain Bacteria; phylum Pseudomonadota; class Gammaproteobacteria; order Burkholderiales; family Burkholderiaceae_C; genus Rubrivivax. Next base: position 6,453 of record JAGWLO010000049.1, read on the forward strand.
CCTTGCCGGGCTTGCCCGAGGGGATGCGGATCTCGATCAGCTGCGCGGCGGCGAACAGGCTCTGCGACTGCGCCGCGCCGAGCACGCCGCTCCAGTCGAAATGGGCGCCGCTGGCGGTGAACACCTGGCGCTCGCTGCAGCCGGCGGCGCGCGCCGCGGCACGGATGGCGTCGGCCGCCTCCTGCGCCAGCAGCGGCTCGTCGCCATGCACCGTGTACAGCGGGCGCAGGCCGCGCGCCAGGTGGGCTTCGAGCTGCTCGGGGCGCAGTTGCATCGGCCGCGGCGCCGCGTTCAGAGCCGGATCGCCGCCAGCCGCCGCAGCACCTGGTTCACGATGTCGGCGTCCATGTCCTCGTACAGCTGCGCCTCTTCCTGCTGCTTGGCCAGGGCGAAGGTCTCGCTGTAGCTGAGATCGCTGGACAGGCCGAGCACCGCCCTCGGGATCAGCTCGCGTCCGCCCGGCGTGGTGGCCCGGAACACGAAGCGCTGCCAGAGCGTGAACTCGCGCACCTGCGCCGCCGCGGTGGACGCGGCCACGCTCTTGCTGCGCGTCTCTTCCAGCGCCTGCAACACGACATCGGCGCGCGCGGGTGCCTCGAGCACGTGCACCTGCAGGGCCAGCTGGCGCTGCAGCGCGCGCGCCAGCGGCGAGCCCGGCGCGAAGCCCTGCAGCGCGATGCTGCCGAAGCGCAGCCGCGGCGGCCGGCGCAGCTCGAAGCCGCATCCACCCAGCGCACCCAGCGCGGCCAGCGCCGTCAGCGCGGCCAGTGCCGACCGGCGGTCAGACAACGATGTTCACCAGCCGGCCCGGCACCACGATCACCTTGCGTGCCGGCCGGCCTTCGGCAAAGCGGGCGAATTCGGGCGCGGCCAGCGCCGCGGCCTCGATCACGGCGTGGCTGGCATCGGCCGGCACCCGGATCGCGCCGCGCAGCTTGCCGCCCACCTGCAGCACCAGCTCCATCTCGGCGCGCACCAGCGCCGCCTCGTCCACCTCGGGCCAGGGCGCCTGGACGATCTCGCCCCGGGCCGCCTCGAAGCCCAGCGCCCGCCACAGCGCATGGCTGATGTGCGGCGCGGCCGGGAACAGGCAGCGCAGCAGCAGGCTCAGGGCCTCTGCCAACACCGCTGCGTCGGCGGCCGCCATCGGGTCGGTGGCGGCCGTGCCGTCGCCCAGCCTGGCGTCCTCGATCGCGTTCAGCATCTTCATCGCGCCCGAGATCACGGTGTTGTATTGCAGCCGCTCGTAGTCGTGGCTGACCTGGCGCAGCAGCAGGTGCATCTCGCGCCGCAGCGCGGCGCCGGCGGGGCTGGCGCCGGCCGGCGTGGGGGCGGCCGCGGCCAGCCGCGGCGCGAGCCGCACGCCGGTGGCCCAGAGCCGGCGCAGGAAGCGGAAGCTGCCCTCGGCGCCGCTGTCGGACCAGGCCGCGCTCTGGTCGGGCGGGCCGGCGAACATGGTGAACACGCGCGCCGTGTCGGCGCCGAACCGGGCGATGATGTCGCGCGGCTCGACCACGTTGTTCTTGCTCTTGGACATCTTCTCGATGCCGCCCAGCTCCACCGGCAGGCCGTCGGCCCGGGCCGTGGCGCCCACCGGCTGGCCGCGGTCGTCGTAGGCGACCTCGACCTCGCTCGGGTAGAACCAGCGCTTCTTGCCGCCTTCTTCCTCGCGGTAGAAACTCTCGTTGAGCAGCATGCCCTGCGTGAACAGCCGGCGGAAGGGCTCGCCGAAGCTCACCAGCCCGAGGTCGCGCATGGCCTTGGTCCAGAAGCGCGCGTACAGCAGGTGCAGCACCGCATGCTCGATGCCGCCGATGTACTGGTCCATCGGCATCCACTGCTCGACCCGCGCGTCGACCATCGTCGGGCTGCCCGGGCAGCAGTAGCGCATCACGTACCAGGCGCTGTCGACGAAGGTGTCCATCGTGTCGGTCTCGCGCCGGGCCGGCTGGCCGCAGCGCGGACAGCCCACGTTCACGAAGGCGGCGCACTTGTTCAGCGGATTGCCGCTGCCGTCCGGCACGAGGTCTTCGGGCAGCAGCACCGGCAGGTCTTGCTCCGGCACCGGGACGCTGCCGCAGGCCTCGCAATGGATGATCGGGATCGGCGTGCCCCAGTAGCGCTGGCGGCTGATGCCCCAGTCGCGCAGGCGCCAGGTGGTCTTCTTCTCGCCCAGGCCGAGGGCCGCCAGCGCGGCGGCGATGGCGTCCACCGCGGGCCGGTACCGCAGGCCGCTGTAGTTGCCCGAGTTGACGGTGATGCCGCTGTCCTTGTCGGCGTACCAGTCCTGCCAGCGCTCGTAGTCGTAGTGCTCGCCGTCGAGGTGCACCACCTGCAGGATGTCGAGGCCGTACTTCCGGGCAAAGGCGAAATCGCGCTCGTCGTGCGCGGGCACGCCCATGACGGCACCGTCGCCATAGGTCATCAGCACATAGTTGCCCACCCACACCGGCACCGGCTGGCCGGTGAGCGGGTGCGTCACGCTCAGGCCCAGCGGCCGGCCTTCCTTCTCCTTCAGCGCCAGCTCGGCCTCGGTGGTGCCGCCCTTCTTCGCCTGCTCGATGAAGGCCGCCAGCTCGGCGTTGCCGCGCGCGGCGTGCGCGGCCAGCGGGTGCTCGGGCGCGACGGCGCAGAAGGTCACGCCCATGAGGGTGTCGACGCGGGTGGTGAACACGTAGAGCCGGCCGTCCTGGATCAGCGCGCCATCGTCGCCCCGGATCTGGTGCGGAAAGGCGAAGCGCACCCCCTCGCTCTTGCCGATCCAGTGCTCCTGCATCAGGCGCACGCGCTCGGGCCAGCCCTCGAGGTAGTGCGGGTGGGTGCTGTCGTTGACGCCGGCCAGCAGTTCGTCCGCGTATCGCGTGATGGCCAGGTAGTAGCCCGGGATCTCGCGCCGCTCGACGGGGGCGCCGCTGCGCCAGCCGCGGCCGTCCACCACCTGCTCGTTGGCCAGCACGGTCTGGTCGACCGGATCCCAGTTGACGATCTGGGTCTTCTTGTAGGCGATGCCCTTGTCGAGCAGCTTCAGGAAGAACCACTGGTTCCAGCGGTAGTAGTCGGGGTCGCAGGTGGCGAGCTCGCGGCTCCAGTCGAACGACAGGCCCAGCGGCCGCATCTGCGCCTTCATCTCGGCGATGTTCTGGCGCGTCCACTGCGCCGGCGGCACGTTGTTGTCGATGGCGGCGTTCTCGGCCGGCAGGCCGAAGGCGTCCCAGCCCATCGGCATCAGCACGTTCATGCCCTTCATGCGCAGGTAGCGCGCCATCATGTCGTTGATGGTGTAGTTGCGCACATGGCCCATGTGCAGCTTGCCGCTGGGGTAGGGCAGCATGCTGCAGGCGTAGAACTTGGGCGCCGCACTCGCCTCGGTGACGCGGTCGGCGCCGGTCGCGGCCCAGTGCGCCTGGGCGGCGGCTTCCACTTCGGCAGGCACGTACTTGTCGTTCATACCACCGATTCTACGAAGGGCCCTAACGCGGCGATGGCGGCGATGGCGACAGCGGCGCCACGGCAGGCAGCGCCTCGGTGACGAGGCCGATGCGCGTCAGCCCCGCTGCCTGCACCCAGCCGATGAGCTCGGCCACGCGGCCGTAGGGCACGCGGCTGTCGGCGCGCAGCTGCACCTCGGTGCCGGGGTCGCGCTGCGCGGCTTCGCGCGCGCGCTGCATCACCGGCTCGCGCTCGGCGCCGGCCGGCAGCGGCCGGCTGCCGAGGTAGAGCCGCCCTTGCGCATCGATGGCCAGCGCGATGACGGCCGGCGCATCGGCCGCGGTGGCGGCCTCGCTGCGCGGCAGGTCGAGCTTGAGCCCCCGTCCCAGCAGCGGCGCGGTCACGATGAAGATCACCAGCAGCACCAGCATCACGTCGATCAGCGGCGTCATGTTGATCTCGCTCATCGGCTTGGCGCCGGGGCTGCGCTGCAGGCGACCGAACGGCATGTCAGTGGCGCCTGCCGGGGCGAGGCCCGGCGCAACCCTCGCACCCTCGAGGCTCCGGCTGCAGCTTCACGTCAGCGTGCCCGTTCCAGGTCCGGCGCCAGGTCCAGCAGGTCGTGCGCAAAGCCTTCCAGCTCGGCCTCGCAGGCCGCCACCCAGTGCCCGAACACGTTGTAGGCCAGCACGGCGGGCACCGCCACGGCGATGCCCGCGGCGGTCATGATCAGCGCCTCGCCCACGGGCCCGGCCACCTGGTCGATGCCCACGCTGCCGGCGCTGGCGATGCCGGCCAGCGCGTGGTAGATGCCCCAGACGGTGCCGAACAGGCCGACGAACGGGGCAGTGCTGCCGATCGAGGCCAGCAGCACCTGGCCGAACTGCAGGTGCACCAGGCTGCGGTGCAAGGCATCGCGCAACCGGCGCGTGCACTGCGCGGCGGCCCGGCCCGCGCTCTCCAGCGTGCCGGCCGGGGGCCGCGCCAGCGCGGCGTCGAGCAGGGGCAGCAGCGTGCGCTCGCGGTCGAGCGCGGCGAGCCGGGCCCGGCCGGCGTCCAGGCCGGCGGCGTCCCAGAACGCCGGCACGGCGCGCGCGATGTCGAAGCGGGCCCGGCGCAGCAGCCAGCCCTTCCAGACGATCAGCACCCAGGCCGCGACCGACATCGCCAGCAGCAGCAGCAGCACGGCGCGCCCGAGGGCGTCGCGGCCGGCCCAGAAGTCGGTCAACCCGTGCACGGCGCGGTGATCGGCACGATCAGGGCGTCGGGGCGGGGCAGGCTCAGGGCTCGAGCCCGAGCACCTCGCCCATGCCGTACAGGCCGCGTTCGCGCCCGGCCACGAAGCGTGCGGCGCGCAGCGCGCCGTCGGCGTAATTGGCGCGGCTGCTGCTCTTGTGGCTGATCTCGATGCGCTCGCCGGTGCCGGCGAACAGCACGGTGTGCTCGCCGATGATGTCGCCGCCGCGCAGGGTGGCGAAGCCGATGCTGCCCGGCGGCCGCGGGCCGGTCTGGCCCTGACGCGCGAACACGCCGTGGTGGCCGAGGTCGACGCCGCGCGCGCGCGCCAGCACCTCGCCCATGGCCAGCGCGGTGCCGCTGGGCGCATCGACCTTGTGCCGGTGGTGGGCTTCCAGCACCTCGATGTCGTAGCCCTCGCCGAGCGCGCGCGCGGCGGTGGCCAGCAGGCGCAGCATGACGTTGACGCCCACGCTCATGTTGGGCGCCAGCACGATGGCGACGTGCTCGGCCGCGGTGGCGATGGCGGCCTGCTGGGCCGGCGTGAAGCCGGTGGTGCCGATGACGGCGCGCACGCCCAGCTCGCGGCACACTGCCAGGTGGGCCAGCGTGCCTTCGGGCCGCGTGAAGTCGATCAGCACGTCGGCGCCAGCCAGGCCGCGGCGCAGGTCGGCGGTGACGGCCACGCCGTCGGGCGAGGCCGGCGCGGCGGCACCCGGGCTGATGTCCAGCGCGCCCGTGAGCCGACAGTCGGCACTCGCGCGCACGGCCTCGATCAGCATCCGGCCCATGCGGCCGCCGGCGCCAGCCACGGCGATGTTCAGCATCCGGTTCCCGCCCTTGCCGCCGCCACGGCCGTCAGCCGGCTTCCAGGGGCGGGTAGTCGCGCGGCGGGCCGGCGGGCTCGGCGGCCGAGGCCGGCGGCGCCGGTGGCACCGGCAGCGCGGCGCGCTCGGCGGCACTCAGTTCGAGCTTGGGCACCTTGGGGTCGCGGGTGCGCGTGATGGCAGCCACGAACTCGCGCTCGGTGGGCAGCTCGGGCGCCTCCACCTTCGAGACCAGGTTGTTGGCGAAGTAGACCACCACGTCGCGCCGCTGCGGCTGGGTGCCCGGGCGACGCAGGGTGAAGATGTAGTCCCAGCGGTCGGCGTGGAACGGGTCGTCGAGCACCGGGGTGCCCAGGATGTCGCGCACCTGGGTGCGCGACAGGCCGGGCTTGAGCAGCGCCGCCTGCTCCTTGGTGACGACGTTGCCCTGCACGATGTCGATGCGGTAGGGCGTGATCAGGCCGATGAAGCTGTCGGTGCGCTGCAGCGAGCTGCAGCCCGCCAGCGCGGCCACGGCGAGCGCGGCGAGCGCAGACAGGGTACGGGGCATCGGGCTGGCTATCATCGGGCGATTCTATCGAGGGCGCCGCACTCACCGGGCGCCCGCGCGGAGCGGGCCATGACGCAGACGGACGAACTGAAGAGCAGCGGCCTGAAGGCGACCTTGCCGAGGATCAAGATCCTCGAGGTATTCCAGCGCACCGCGCAGCGCCACATGACGGCCGAGGACGTGTACAAGGCGCTGCTGGCGGAGGACGCCGACATCGGGCTGGCCACGGTCTACCGCGTGCTGATGCAGTTCGAGCAGGCCGGGCTGCTGACGCGCAGCAACTTCGAGTCGGGCAAGTCGGTGTTCGAGCTCAACGAGGGCCGCCACCACGACCACCTCGTGTGCCTGGACTGTGGCCGCGTCGAGGAGTTCTTCGACGCCGAGATCGAGCAGCGGCAGCGCAGCGTGGCGGTGGCGCGCGGCTTCGAGCTGCAGGAGCATTCGCTGGCGCTGTATGCGCGCTGCACCAAGCCCGACTGCAGCTTCCGGCACGCCAAGTAGCGGGCCGGCGCGCGCTCAGCCCGGGTCGCTGCGCTCCATCGCGGCCTGGTGGCGGCGGATGAATTCCTGGTAGGTGTCGATGCCGCGCAGCTGCAGCACGGTGTTGCGCACCGCGGCCTCCACCAGCACCGCCAGGTTGCGCCCGGCGTCGACCGCGATCACCACCTTGCGCACCGGCAGTTCGAGGATCTCCTCGTACAGCGGCTCGTAGGGCAGGCGCTCGAACTCGCGCTCCATCGTTTCCTTGCGCACCAGGTGCACCAGCAGGTGCACCTTCATCTTCCGCCGCACGGCGGTCTCGCCGAAGATGGCCTTGATGTCGAGCAGGCCGATGCCACGCACCTCGAGCAGGTTCTGCAGCAGGTCGGGACAGCGGCCTTCGAGCGAGGTCTGCGAGACGCGGTAGATGTCCACCGCGTCGTCGGCCACCAGGCCGTGGCCGCGCGAGATGAGTTCCAGCCCGAGCTCGCTCTTGCCCAGGCCCGACTCGCCCGTCAGCAGCACGCCCAGGCCCAGGATGTCCATGAACACGCCGTGGCGCGTCAGCCGCTCGGCGAAATGCTGGCCCAGGTAGCCGCGCACGACGTCGATCACGTGGCCGGCCGACTCGGCGGTGACGAAGAGCGGGATCTCGGCGCGGTCGCACATCGCCACCAGCCGGTCGGGCGGCGTCTCGCCGTCGGCCACGATCAGCACCGGCGGCTCGAGCGTGACGATGCGCGAGATGCGGCGCTCCTGGTCGTCGCCGGCGGCGTCGGCAAGGTACGCCACCTCGCGCCGGCCCACGATCTGCACCCGGTAGGGATGGATGTAGTTCAGGTAGCCCACCAGGTCGGCGGCCGAGCGGGCCTCGCGCACCGCGGCATCGGCAAAGCGCCGCTCGGGGTGGGCGTGGCCGGCGATCCACTCCCAGCGCAGGGCCTCGCGGTGGGCTTCGAACAGGCCCTCGGCGCTGATCGAGGTGGGCTTCATCGCGCCCCGCCGGCGCACCCGCGGCGCCGGCCCCCCAGGAAGGCAGCGCCTGCGGCGCGGCCCAGCCGGGCCCGCGGCGGCCGATCGACGGCCTGGCCGCAGGCAGTCATGCCACCGATTTCAGCGGCTCCCAGTCGGCGATCAGCTTGTGCACGCCGGCCGCGTCGGGCTCGGTCTTCAGGCGTTCGCGCAGGGTGCGGTCGGACAACATCTCGGCGATCTCGGACAGGATCTCGAGGTGACGCTGGGTGGCGGCCTCGGGCACCAGCAGGAAGATGAGGAGCGCCACCGGCTCGTCGTCGGGAGCATCGAAGGGCAGGGGCTGCTGCACCCGCACCACCGCGGCCAGCGGGTTCTTCAGGCCCTTGATGCGGCCGTGCGGGATGGCCACCGCATGGCCCAGGCCGGTGGAGCCCAGGCGTTCGCGCGCGAACAGGTTGTCGGTGACGATGCCGCGCGCGATGGCATGCTGGTTCTCGAACAGCAGCCCGGCTTGCTCGAAGACGCGCTTCTTGCTGGTGGCATCCACGTTCACCAGCACGTTGGCGGGCGGCAAGATCGCGGCGAGTCGGTTCATCGGGCCCATCCTCTCCGCCGCAGACTGCAGGCCGCGCGGCGATCCAAGGCGTTACGAAAGCCGAGGATGATAGTCCCCGGGGTCACGGTCCTGACATCGTGGACTGCCCCGGAACCGGTGGAAATCGGCTCGTTTGCGGCATTGCAGCAACAGTGCCGCGGCGGGCGCAAAAAAGGCCCCGCAGGGCCGTTGCCGGGTGCGGTCGCCCTCAGGCGGCGCTGGCGTCCAGGCGCTTGGGCGAATCGTGGTGGTGGTTCTGCAGCCGGTCCTTGTGGCGGCAGACCTGGCGGTCGAGCTTGTCCATCAGCTGATCGATCGCGGCATACAGATCCTCATGCGCCTGCTCGACGAAGATGTCGCGGCCCTTCACGTGCAAGGTCACCTCGGCCTTCTGCCTTCGTTCCTTCTCCTTCAGCTTCTCGACCGTCAGCAGGACGGTGACGTCGACCACCTGGTCGAAATGCCGGGTCACGCGGTCCAATTTAGTGAGCACATACTCACGCAATGCGGGCGTGACTTCCAGGTGATGTCCGCTGATCGTCAAGTTCATCAGAACCTCCTTTGCGAGGGGTGGGCGGGACCGACAGGGCCGACCCAGTGTGCACCCGATGCCACCCCCTGACAAGCGCACCGACACCCCGGTCGCTGCCCCGGATGCCCACGATTTCGCATGGCGGCGGATCGCGGCGAAACCGGCTGCGGCCAGACCGCGCCTTATGCTGGCACGCCCCCTGCCTGGAACCCCGTCATGAATGCCGCACCGCCGCTGCTGATCCGCAACGCCACCCTGCCCGACGGCCGCGGCGACATCGACCTGCTGGCCCTGGACGGCCGCATCGCCGCCCTGGGGCCGGCCCTGCCCGCCCCGGCCGGGGCGGTGGCCATCGACGCCCAGGGCTGGCTGCTGAGCCCGCCCTTCGTCGATGCCCATTTCCACCTCGACGCCACGCTCAGCTTCGGCCTGCCGCGCGTCAACGCCAGCGGCACCCTGCTCGAAGGCATCCAGCTGTGGGGCGAGCTGAAGCCACTGCTGACCGAGGAGGCCATCGCAGAGCGCGCGCTGCAGTACTGCGACTGGGCGGTGGCGCGCGGGCTGCTGGCCATCCGCTCGCATGTGGACGTCTGCGACGAGCGGCTGCTGGCGGTGCGCGCGCTGATCGAGGTGAAGCGCCGGGTCGCCCCCTATCTCGACCTGCAGCTGGTGGCCTTTCCGCAGGACGGCCTGCTGCGCACGGCCGGCGCGCTGGACACCCTGCGGCGCGCGCTCGACCTCGGGCTGGACGTCGTGGGCGGCATCCCGCACTTCGAGCGCACCTACGAGCAGGGCGGCGAGAGCGTGCGCCTGCTGTGCGAGCTCGCCGCCGAGCGCGGCCTGCCGGTGGACCTGCATTGCGACGAGACCGACGACCCGCAGTCGCGCCACATCGAGACGCTGGCCTTCCAGGCCCGGCGGCTGGGGCTGCAGGGCCGCGTCACCGGCTCGCACCTGACGTCCATGCACTCGATGGACAACGACTACGCCGCCAAGCTCGTCGCGCTCATCGCCGACAGCGGCGTGCATGCCGTGGCCAACCCGCTGATCAACATCACGCTGCAGGGCCGCCGCGACAGCTACCCCAAGCGGCGCGGCATGACGCGCGTGCCCGAGCTGATGGCCGCCGGCGTCACCGTCGGCTTCGGCCACGACTGCGTGCTCGACCCCTGGTACGCGCTGGGCTCGGCCGACATGCTGGAGGTGGCGGCGATGGGCCTGCACGTGGCGCAGATGACGGCGCAGGCGGCGCAGCGCCAGTGCTTCGACGCGGTGACCGTGAACAGCGCGCGCATCCTGGGCCTGCAGGGCTACGGGCTGGACGTGGGCTGTCGCGCCGACCTGGTGCTGCTGCAGGCGCGCTCGCCCGAGGAGGCCCTGCGGCTGCGCGCCCAGCGCCTGCTGGTGGTGCGCGGGGGCACCGTGCTGTCCCGCATGGCGCCGGCCAGCGCCGAACTGCACCTGCCCGGACGCGCGGGCGGCCGGCCGTTCAGCGTGGACTTCACGCGACAGCCCGGCCCCGCGCCTGGCGGGGCCGATCGCTAGAATCGTTTTGCCCAGGGACGAGATTCACGCAGGCCGCCACAACAATGAAGCTCATCGGTTCACTCACCAGCCCGTACGTGCGCAAGGTGCGCGTCGTGATGGCCGAGAAGAAGCTCGACTTCGAGTTGCTGCTCGAGGACGTGTGGGACAGCGACGCCATCCTCAAGAGCAACCCGCTGGGCAAGGTGCCCTGCCTGGTGATGGAAGGCGGCGAGGCGGTGTTCGATTCGCGCGTCATCGTCGAATACCTCGACACGCTGTCGCCGGTGGGCAAGCTGATCCCGCCTTCGGGGCGCGAGCGCACCGAGGTGCGCACCTGGGAGGCCCTGGCCGACGGCCTGCTGGACGCCAGCATCCTGGCGCGCCTGGAAGCGGCCTGGAAGGGCCGCACCGAGGCCCAGCGCAGCCCGGCCTGGATCGACCGCCAGATGAGCCGCGTGGCCGCCGTGCTCAAGGCCTTCTCGCAGGGGCTGGGCGACAAGCCGTTCTGCGCCGGCACGCATTTCACGCTGGCCGACGTGGCCACGGGCTGCGCGCTGGGCTATCTCGACTACCGCTTCCCGCAGATCGACTGGCGCGGCGACTACCCCAACCTGAAGCGCCTGTACGACAAGCTGGCCGCACGCCAGAGCTTCATCGACACCGCTCCGCCGCCGGCCTAGGCGGCCAGCGCCAGGCCGTCGCCCGGCGCGGCCTCGGGCGAGCCGATGCCCAGCGGCTCGAAGCTGTCGCTGCGCGACAGCGGCCAGTACAGCTCGTACACCTTGTGCGGCCAGGCCGCGCGGCCCGCCTCGGCCTCCAGCAGCGCGCCCGGCTGCACGAAGGGCAGCAGCGTGGCGAGCAGCCGCACGTCGTGCGGGCTCACGCGGCGCACGATGTGCGCGGCCGTGATCTGCCCCGGGTGCTGCAGCCCCGCGGCCTGCACCAGCTCCTTCAGCGCATGCAGCGTGTTCTCGTGGAAGCGCCACACGCGCTCGGTCTTGTCGGGCACGACCAGCGCGCGCTGACGCTGCGGGTCCTGCGTCGTCACGCCGGTGGGGCAGCTGCCGGTGTGGCAGCTCTGGGCCTGGATGCAGCCCAGCGCGAACATGAAGCCGCGCGCGGCGTTGCACCAGTCGGCCCCCAGGGCCATGTTGCGTGCGATGTCGAAGGCGCTGACCACCTTGCCGGCGCAGCCGATCTTGATGCGGTGGCGCAGGCCCAGCCCCACCAGCGTGTTGTGCACCAGCATCAGCCCTTCCTGCAGCGGCGCACCCACGTGGTCGGTGAACTCCAGCGGCGCGGCACCCGTGCCGCCCTCGGCCCCGTCGACGACGATGAAGTCGGGCAGCAGCCCCGTCTGCAGCATCGCCTTGGCGATGGCGAACCACTCCCAGGGGTGGCCGATGCACAGCTTGAAGCCGGTGGGCTTCCCCCCCGAGAGCAGGCGCAGCCGTTCCACGAACTGCAGCAGCTCCACCGGCGTGGCAAACGCGCCGTGGCGCGAAGGGCTGATGCAGTCCACGCCCACCGGCACGCCGCGCGCGGCGGCGATCTCGGGCGTCACCTTCGGCCCCGGCAGCACGCCGCCGTGGCCGGGCTTGGCCCCCTGGCTGAGCTTGATCTCGATCATCTTCACCTGGGGCTCGCGCGCGTTCGCGGCGAAGCGCTCCTCGCTGAAGCGGCCCGCCTCGTCGCGACAGCCGAAGTAGCCGCTGCCGATCTCCCAGATGAGGTCGCCGCCGTGCACACGGTGGTGCGCGCTGATCGAGCCCTCGCCCGTGTCGTGGGCGAAGTTGCCGCGCCGGGCGCCGCCGTTCAAGGCCAGGATGGCATGGGCGCTCAGGGCGCCGAAGCTCATGGCCGAGATGTTGAAGACGCTGGCGCTGTAGGGCTGCGTGCACGAGCTGCCGCCGGCACCGATGGTGATGCGGAAATCGTGGCTGGGCAGCCGGCTCGGCGCCATCGAGTGGTTCAGCCACTCGTAGCCGCCGGCCTGCACGTCGAGCTGGGTGCCGAAAGGCCGGTTGTCGGCGTCGCCCTTGGCGCGCTGGTAGACCAGGCTGCGCTGCTGGCGCGAGAAGGGCATCGCCTCGGTGTCGCTTTCCAGGAAGTACTGGCGCATCTCGGGCCGGATGAACTCGAGCAGGAAGCGCAAGTGCCCGATCACCGGGTAGTTGCGCAGCACCGAATGGCGGCGCTGGCGCGCGTCGCGCCAGCCCAGGCCGACCAGGAACAGGCTGAGCAGCGCGCCCGCGCCGCCGCGGTCGAAGGCCACCCAGGTTAAGCCCAGCAGGAGCAGCGCCACCGCGCTGGCCAGCCAGGCCGTGTAGCGCACCGGGAAGTGGCGGTCGATCCTGCGCAGCCATTCGTGCATGAGCCGTCCCTCGCGTTGTCGCAACGCATGGTAGCGACGACGCGGGCGCTGCGGGGCGCGGCGGACGCACACACATCGTGTTGCAGGCCGCAGCGTGATCGGCGGCATGCTCGGGGCTCGGGGCTCGGGGCTCGGGCCGCAGGGCCTCGCCCCGGCCCGATCCTCCGAGGCCAGGGTCGGCCCCGGCCCGCCCCGGCGTGCCCTGCGTACCATTGCCGACCACCCTTCCATGCTGTTTCGCCGCTCGCGCTCGCTCACCTTCCTGCCCTATGGCCGGCGGCGTTCGCGCTGGCGGCCGCCGGGCTGGTTCTGGCTGCTGCTGTTCAGCGCCGCGGCCGGCGCCGGCGGGGTGCTGTGGGTGCAGCAGCGCTACCTGCCGCCGCGCCTGTCGGCCGAAGCATCCACGCAGCTGCGGGGCGCCTACGCGCAGGCCGATGCCGAGCGCCTGCGGCTGCGCCAGGCGCTGGCGCAGGCCACGCAGCAGCTGGCCGGCGCCCGGACCGAGGTCCAGTCGCTGACGCAGGCGCTGGACGCCAGCCACGCCACCGCCACGCGGTTGCAGGGCGACCTGGCCGCGGCCGTGGACGCGCTGCCGCCCGACCCGCGCGCCGGCGCGGTGGCGGTGCGGGCGGCGCAGTTCACGGCCGGCGGCGGGCGGCTCGGCTACGAGGTGGTGCTGAGCACCGCGCGCGTGGCCGCCGGCCAGGCCCAGCCCGCGCTGCTGAGCCTGACGGTCACCGGCCAGGCGGCCTCGGGCCGCGACGGCTCGGTGGCGCTGGCGCCTGTGGCGCTGGCGCTGGGCCGGCAGACGGTGGCGCGCGGCAGCCTGCCGCTGCCCGCCGGCTTCAGGCCGCGCCAGACCACGGTGCAGGTGCTAGAGCACGCCGGCGGCCCGGTGCTGGGCGCGCGCACGCTGCGCGTGCCGTAGCCGCGGGGCAGCGCTGGCTATACTGCGCCGCCCCGGTGCCCGCTCGACGCGGCGCCGGGTTTTTTCGTCATGGGCTCGATCGGACTCGTCACCCCGCAGCATCACCACTTCAGCGAGCCGCTGCCGCTGCAGAGCGGCCAGCAGCTGGCCGACTACACCCTGGCCTGCGAAACCTACGGCACGCTGAACGCCACGCGCAGCAACGCGGTGCTGGTGTGCCACGCGCTCAACGCCAGCCACCACGTGGCCGGCCTCGATGCCGACGGCACGCGCGGCTGGTGGGACAACCTCGTCGGCCCGGGCAAGCCGCTGGACACCGACCGCTTCTTCGTCATCGGCGTCAACAACCCCGGCTCCTGCTTCGGCTCCACCGGGCCGATGCACCGCAACCCCGCCACCGGCCGCGCCTGGGGCGCCGATTTCCCGGTGCAGACGGTGGAGGACTGGGTCGACGCCCAGGCGCGGCTGCTCACGCGGCTGGGCATCGATCGGCTCGCGGCCGTCATCGGCGGCAGCCTGGGCGGCATGCAGGCGCTGGCCTGGACCCTGCGCCACCCGACGCGCCTGCGCCACTGCATCGCCATCGCCACCGCGCCCAACCTCTCGGCGCAGAACATCGCCTTCAACGAGGTGGCGCGGCGCGCCATCGTCACCGACCCCGATTTCCACGGCGGCCATTTCTACGAGCACGGCGTGGTGCCGCAGCGCGGGCTGCGCGTGGCGCGGATGATCGGCCACATCACCTACCTGGCCGAGGACGCGATGGACAGCCGCTTCGGCCGCGCCCTGAAGAACGGCACCCTGGCCTACAGCACGCAGGAGGTCGAGTTCCAGATCGAGAGCTACCTGCGCCACCAGGGCGACAAGTTCAGCCGCTACTTCGACGCCAACACCTACCTGCTGATCACGCGGGCGCTGGACTACTTCGACCCCGCGGCCGGGCACGGCGGCGACCTGGCGCGCGCCTTCGCCCACGACCCGGCCACGCGCGCCAACCGCTTCCTGCTGGTGAGCTTCAGCACCGACTGGCGCTTCGCGCCGGCGCGCAGCCGCGAGATCGTCAAGGCCCTGGTCGACAACCGCATCGCCGTCGGCTACGCCGAGATCGACGCCCCGCACGGCCACGACGCCTTCCTGCTGGACGACCCGCGCTACCACGGCGTGCTGCGGGCCACCTTCGAGCGCATCGCGGCCGAGGGCTCGGCATGAGCGAGCGCAGCGACCTGGCGTTGATCGCCGAGCTGGTGCCGGCCGGCAGCCGCGTGCTCGACCTCGGCTGCGGCAACGGCGAGCTGCTGGCGCACCTGCGCGACCGCAAGGGCTGCAGCGGCTACGGCATCGAGATCGACGACGCCGGCGTGCTGGCCTGCGTGCAGCGCGGCATCGACGTCATCCAGCTCAACCTCGAGGACGGGCTGGCGCTGTTCGACGACCACAGCTTCGACGTCGTGCTGCAGCTGGACACGCTGCAGCACCTGCGCCACACCGAGCGCATGCTGCGCGAGACGGCGCGCGTGGGCCGCATCGGCATCGTCAGCTTCCCGAACTTCGCCCATTGGCCGAACCGGCTGCAGGTGCTGGCCGGGCGCATGCCGGTGACGCGCGCGCTGCCCTTCCAGTGGTACGACACGCCCAACCTGCGCGTGGGCACCTACGCCGACTTCGAGGTGCTGGCGCGCAAGAGCCGGCTCGCAGTGACCGACAGCTTCGGGCTGCAGAACGGCCGCGTGGTGCGGCGCTGGCCGAACCTGCGCGCCAGCGTGGCGGTGTTCCGCTTCGAGGCCGCCTGACCCGCTACCCGCCGGCGGGTCGGCGTGGCCTAATGGCGCCCAGCCGGCGGCCGGGTCGCCGCCGGCCTGCCTGCGGCTTCCGCGACGAGTCCCCGAGGTCATGAACCCGTCTCCGCCCGTGCCCATCGATGAGGCCGCCCGGCTCGCCCGGCTGCATGCGCTGCTGGTGCTGGACACCGAGCCCGAGCCGCTGTTCGACACCCTGGCGCGCCAGGCCGCTGCGCTGTGCGGCGCGCCGGTGGCGCTGCTTTCGCTGGTGGACGCCGAGCGCCAGTGGTTCAAGGCCAACGTCGGCCTCGGCGGGGTGCAGCAGACGCCGCGCGACCAGGCCTTCTGCGCCTGGACCATCCTGGGCGACGAGGTGTTCGAGGTGGACGATGCCGGCGCCGATCCGCGCTTCGCCGCCAACCCGCTGGTGACCGGCGAGCCCGGCATCCGCTTCTACGCCGGTGCGCCGCTGTGCCTGGCCGATGGCGGCCGGGTGGGCTCGCTGTGCGTGATCGACCGCCAGCCGCGCCGGCTCAGCGACGCGCAGCGGACGGCGCTGCGCGACCTGGCCGCCCTGGCCAGCCAGGCCCTGGCGATGCGGCGCGACCTGCTGGCCCGCGCCCTGCTGGCCCGCAGCGCCTACGAGGACGAGTTGCAGGCCGCGCGGCAGCACTGGCAGGCGCTGGTCGAGGACCAGAGCGAGCTGGTTTCGCTGGCGCGCACCGACGGCACCCTGGTCTACGTCAACGCCGCCTATGCGCGGCATTTCGCCCGCCCGGCGCAGGCCCTGATCGGCAGCAATCTGTTCGAGCTGATCGAGCCGCATGACCGGGCCGCCGTGCGGGCCCAGATCGACGAGGTGCTGCGCAGCGGCCGCCTGCAAAGCGGCGAGAACCGCATGACCGCGGCCGACGGCCGCGAGCGCTGGGTGGCCTGGACCAACACCATGCACAGCGATGCGGTGCACGGCCGGCTGCTGCATTCGGTGGGGCGCGACATCACCGAGCGCCGCCGCGCCGAGCTCGCGCTGCGTGCCAGCCAGGCCTTGCTCGAGAGCACCGGCCGCGTGGCCGGCGTCGGCGGCTGGCAGCTCGAGCTGGACAGCGGCCACCTGCTCTGGTCGGCGCAGACGCGCCGCATCCACGAGGTGGCCGACGACTTCGTGCCCACCCTGGACAACGCCGTGGCGTTCTACGCGCCCGAGGGGCGCGGCGAGATCGAAGCCGCCGTGGCGCGCGGCATGCAAACCGGCCAGCCCTGGGACCTCGAGCTGCCCCTCGTCACCGCCGCCGGCCGCCGCATCTGGGTGCGCGCACAGGGCAAGGTCGAGTTCGAGGCCGGCCGCCCGGTGCGGCTGCTGGGCGCCTTCCAGGACGTCACCGAGCGCCGCGCGCTCGAGCAGCGCGTGGCCGAGAGCGAGCGCTTCCTGCGCCAGCTGGCCGACAACCTGCCGCTGCGCATCGGCTACCTCGACCGCGAGCGCCGCTACCGGTTCGCCAACCGAGAGCTGTTGCGCCGTTTCGGCCGCAGCCGCGACGAGGTGCTGGGCCGCACCCGCGCCGAGCTGCTGAGCGATGCCGACGACGCCGCGGTCGCCGAGCCGGCACGCGCGGCGCTGGCCGGCCAGGCCCAGCACTTCGAGTTCGAGGAGCTGGTGGAGGGGCAGCAGCGCCGGTTCGAGAACCGGCTCATCCCCGACCTGGCCGATTCGGGCGAGGTGCGGGGCTACTTCCTCACCGGCATCGACATCACCGAGCGCAGCGCCGCCCAGGAGGCCCTGCGCGCGCTGACGGCGATCTTCGACAACACCACCGACTTCGTGGTCCAGGCCGACGCGCGCGGCCAGGTGCTGTACATGAATCCCTCGGTGCGGCGGGCGTTGGGCCTGGCCTCCGATGCGCCGGTGGCGCAGCTGTCGGTGGCCAGCTTCAACACCCCGGCCACGAACCGGCTCTTCGTCGAGCAGATCGTGCCCGCCGTCAAGCGTGGCGAGGTGTGGGTGGGGCCGACCACGGTCTACCTGGCCGGCCGGCGCGAGGTGCCGGTGAGCCACATGGTGATCGGCCACTTCGACGCCGCGGGCCGCATCGAGCGCTACTCGGCCGTGATGCGCGACATCTCGGCGGCCGTCTCCGCGGAGCAGCAGATCCTGCGCCAGAGCGCCACGCTGCGCTCGGTGGCCGACGCCATCCCGGCCACGGTGGCGGTGACCGACCCCGCGGGCTGCTACAGCTTCGTCAACCGCGCCTTCGAGCGCGAATACGGCCTGCCGGCCGGGCGCATCCTGGGCCGCAGCGCGCGCGAGGTGCTGGGCGAGGCCGAGTACGAGCGTCGCCGCCCCTGGATCGAGCGCGCGCTGGCGGGCGAGGCCGTCGCGTTCGAGCTCGGCTACACCGACGGTGCCGGCGAGCGCCACCTGCAGATCAGCTACATCCCGCTGCGGCGCGAGTCGGGCGAGCCCGACGGCTTCGTGGTCGTGGGGCAGGACATCAGCGGCCACAAGCGCGAGACCTCGCAGCTGCGCGAGCAGGCGCTGCGCGACCCCCTGACCGGGTTGCTCAACCGCGCCGGCTTCGAGCAGGCGGTGGGGCTGATGCGGCGCAGCGAGGCGACGCTGGCCCTGCTGTACATCGACCTCGACCACTTCAAGCCGGTGAACGACCGCCACGGCCATCCTGCCGGCGACGCCCTGCTGCGCGCTTTCGGCGAGCGCCTGTCGCGGCTGGTGCGGCCCACCGATGCGGTGGCGCGGCTGGGCGGCGACGAGTTCGCGGTGGCGCTGCCCGGCATGCAGCAGGCGGCGCAGGCGCAGGCGGTGGCGGCCAAGGTGCTGGCCGCGGCGCAGCGGCCGTTCGAGGTGGGCCCGCTGCGGCTGCAGATCGGCGCCAGCGTGGGCGTGGCGTTCGGCGCCGACCCGGCGCAGGACTGGCACGAGCTGGTGGCGCGCGCCGACGCCGCGCTGCTGCAGGCCAAGGCGGCCGGGCGCGGCCGGGCCAGTCTCAGTCCAGCGTGACCTCGGTGCGCACGGTGCCGGCGCGGTCGGCGGTGGCGGTGAGCGCCAGCGCGGTGCCGCGCGGGCCGCGCACCACCCACTCGACCACGGCGCGGTCGGCCGTCACCTCCAGGTTGGGCAGGAAGGCCTGCTGCGAGGCTTTCGGGGCGTGGCCCTCCAGGTGCCCGGCCTCGACCCGCTCGCGGCCGCTGACCAGGCCCACGCCCGGCGGCAGGTGGATCTGGAAGACGGCGCCGCGCACCACCTTGCGCTCGCGTGCGCGCTGGCTCACGTAGGCCGGCAGCCAGCCGCTGTTGGCCACCGCGAAGCGCACGCGCCAGGTGTCTTCGCCCAGCGCGCGCACCTCGGTGCGCAGCAGCTCCAGCCGCGGCAGGCTCAGCGCGATCTGGCGCAGCCAGGCCGGAAAGCGCGCCGCCTCGCGCTCGCGCAGCGCCGGCGGCGGGTTGCGCCAGAAGTTCATCCGGTCCCAGCCCCCGAGCTCCACCATGCCCAGCTGCGGATGCCGGAACGGGTACCAGGCCACGTGGGCCTGGCCGCCGCACTGCTCGTCGCTCCAGCGCAGCAGCTTCAGGTCGTCCTCGACCGGGTGCTCGCGGTACCAGTCGATCCACTTGTAGTCGGTGATGCCGGCCTCCTTGTTCGGGGCCCAGATCTCCACCGTCCAGAACAGCGCACCCAGGTGCTCGTAGATCCAGTCCTGGGTGCCGGTGATGACCTGCTTGGGGTGGTACTTGAAGTCGTGCCAGATGCTGATCGCCGGGTAGCCGGTGAGCCGGGCGCCGAGATCGGACAGGCGCTGGTAGGTCCACAGGTCCTCGGGCGTCATGTCGTCGTCGCTCTGCGTGCCCATCGGCCGCAGGATGACGCCGCTGTGGGTGTGGAAGCTGACGGCCGCGCCGATGTTGGGGTGGCGGACGATGAAGTCGACCATGGCCCGCACCTCGGGCTCGCTGGTGGGGTAGGGGCCGGCGCCCTTCTGCTCGAACTCCTGGCGCCAGAAGGCGGGGAAGTTGCGGTTCAGGTCCAGCCCTTCGGGGTCGGGGTTGACGCTGACCTGGATGCCGTCGAAGTTCTGCAGCAGGCCTTCGGGGATGAGCCGGTAGTACTGGCCGCCGAACTCGCCCGGCTCGCGCGCCACCAGCAGCCGAGGCTCCTGCGGATGCTTCTTGTACGGGCCGTGCGGGTCGGGCACGCGCATCTGCAGGATGCGGCCGTCGCCGTCGATGTCTTCCACCGTCAGGCCGTCCACCGGCGTCTCGTCCCAGGGGTAGCGGCGGGTGGAGCTGCGGATGTGGCGCGGCCGGTCGGCCAGCGCCAGCTCGGCGCCGTCGGGGTTCAGGCGCGGCACCATGTAGACCACGCGCGTGTCCAGCAGCTGGCGCACGGCGGCATCGCTGCCGTACTGGCCCACCAGCTCGTGCAGCCAGTACAGGCAGGCGGTGCCGGCCGTGAGCTCGGCGGCGTGGATGTTGCCGTCGACCCAGAACGCCGGCTTGTCGGTGTCGGCGCCGGTGGCGGCGTTGGTGATGGTCAGCAGCCAGATGTCGCGCCCCTCGTAGCTCTTGCCCAGCGACGACAGGCGCACCAGGCCGGGCACGGCTTCGGCGTAGTCCTGCAGCAGGCGGGTGAGTTCGGCGTGGCGGTAGAACTGGTCGAAGCGGGGGATGGGGATCGCGGGCATGGCGGCAGGCGGGGGCGCGGAAGTCGGGCGGGAGGGCGGGAAGGCGGCGGATGCTACGCGGGCGCGCCGTCGACGAAGACCTGCAGCGCACCCGGCGCCAGCGCCTGCCAGGGCTCGCCGGCCGTCAGCGGCTCGGTGGCCACCACGGCCACGCGGTCGCCCGGCGCGGTGGCGGCGGCGAAGTCCACGCTGAGGTCGGCGTCGGCCAGCGTGGCGGCGCCGAAGGGGTGCTGGCGCACCAGCCAGTGCAGCCGCGTGGAGGCGCGCGCCCACAGCGCCTGGCCGTTGCTCAGGAGCAGGTTGAAGCTGCCATGCGCCGCCGGCAGCGGCAGCAGCTCGCGCAGCGTGAGCGTGAGTTCGGCCACCGAGGGCACGCTGGCATGGGCCTTGGCCAGCTCCTGCAGCAGCCAGCAGAAAGCGCGCTCGCTGTCGGTGTCGCCCACCGGGCGGAAAGCGCCGTGCAGCGACGGGGCAAAGCCCTTCAGGTCGCCGTTGTGCGCGAACACCCAGTAGCGGCCCCAGAGCTCGCGCACGAAGGGGTGGCAGTTCTCCAGCGCCACGCGGCCCTGCGTGGCCTTGCGGATGTGGGCGATGACCTGGCGGCTGCGGATGGGGTAGCGCCGCACCATCTCAGCCACGGGCGAGGCCAGCGCGCTCTCGGGGTCCACGAACAGTCGCAGGCCGCGGCCCTCGAAGAAGGCGATGCCGAAGCCGTCCTTGTGTTCGTCGGCGCGCGAAGCCAGCCCGGTGAAGCTGAACATCACGTCGGTCGGCGTGTTGGCGTTCATGCCGAGCAGCTGGCACATGGCGCGGCCGCCTGGCTCAGGCGCTGGCGATCTCCAGCTTCATCCAGGCGTCGAAGGTGGCGTTCGGCGCCAGCAGGCGCAGGCCGTGCGCGGCGGGGTCGGACATGTGGATCGCATTGCTCACGTGGCTCACCGGCTCGACGCAGTAGTAGGCCTTGGTGTCGGGCGTGAAGACCACCAGGTAGGGCAGCGACGAGCTGAGCTTGAGCGAGAACTTCTCGTCGCGGATGCGGGCCGCGCCGCGCCAGCCTTCGAAGCAGTGGTCGAAGGCCAGGTGCGCCACCTCGCCGTCGATGCCGGGCTGCGGCACGCGCCGCGTGGGCAGGCCGCTGGCATCGCTTTCCCAGCGGTCGGTCAGCTCGATGTGCAGCCGGCTGTGCGGCCGCCGGGCGAAGTACGGGTGCCAGCCCAGCCCCGCGGGCTGCACCTGCGGCGCCCGGTTGGTCAACGCCAGGTGCAGCTCCAGCGACTCCGGGCCCAGCACCAGGCGCTGGCGCAGATCGAAGGCGAAGGGCCAGTCGGCGTCGCCGCCGTGGTGCAGCTGCAGCTCGGCCTGGGTGGGGCTGGAAGACACCACCTCCCAGGGCCGCTGCCAGGCCACGCCGTGCAGCGAGTGCGGGCTGTCGTCGAAGTTGGGCGCGGTGGTGTACGCCTGCCCCTGCCAGCGGAAGCGCCGGTAGCCCAGGCGGTTGGAGTACGGCGCCAGCGGGTAGCAGCCGGCCAGCCGCGACGAGGCCAGCGCCTCGGGCTCGGTGCTGCGCAGCAGCGGCAGCCCGCCCTTCCACAGGCCGGCGATGGCGCCGCCGAGATCGGGGCGCAGGGCCAGCCGCAGGTCGGCGGCGTGCAGTTCGAGAGTGCTCATGCGACGCATGATGCCGCATCGGGCGCGGCGCCCGCGTACGGGCTTAACCGCTGCTGAGCGTGACGTCGCCGTGCGGCGTGGCGAGCACCGCCACCAGCGCCGCCTCGCCCGCGGGCTGCACCGAGACGCCGCGCAGGCGCAGCACGTCGCGCGCCCGAGCCGGCACGCCGCTGAGCACGAGCGAGCGCAGGGCCACGCCGCTGGCGGGCAGCCGCTGCGCCGGGTGCTCGCCCTGCCACTGGATCAGCGAGGGCAGCGCCCCGCCGCAATCCAGCCCGCCGTCGTCGCGCACCAGGATCTGCCAGGCCAGCCGGCCGTGCGGCGTCTCGCGGCTGGCGCTGACCGGATCGCCCGGCCTGCAGCCCACGGTGATCAGGCCCCAGCGGTGCATGTCGAGCATGGTCGATCGCGCCACCGCATGGATCAGGCGCGGCGCGGCGGCCAGGCGGGCCTGCAGCGCCGGGTCGTCCAGGCCGAACCAGCGCGGCCGTGCCGGCGCCGCGGCCGCCGGGTCGATGGCGATGATCTCGAGGTAGGCGTCGGGGTAGGCCGCGCCGGCGAGCTTCAGCAGCCGGTTGTGGGTGCCCATCAGCGCGTGCCGGCCGCCCGGCACCGGCGTCACGCCCAGCGTCGCCTCGCACCAGGCCACGCCCTGCTCGAGCGAGACCGCGGCCACCACCAGGTGATCGAGCAGCACGGTCATGGCGCGGCCCGCCGCGCTGCGCACCGCGGGATGTGCACCGGGGAGCGGCCCCGCGCTCTCACGGGCCGGCCCGACGCCTGCATGCCGCCTTCACAGTTCGACCGTGCCATCGATGCAGCCGGCCACGTCGCCGCCGACCCAGATCTCGCCCGCCTGCTGCTCGACGAAGACGCGGCCGGCCCGGCCCAGCGCGGCGCCCTGGGCGGCCACGTACTGCGGCGGCGCCAGGCCGGCGCCGATCAGCCATTGCGCCAGGCCGGCGTTCAGGCTGCCGGTGACCGGGTCTTCGGGCACGCCCAGGCCGGGCACGAAGGCCCGCACCTCGAACAGCGTGTCCTGCCCCGGCGGCTGGGCACCGACCACGCCCAGCTTCAGATCACCCAGCCGCGCGGCGTCGGGCTGCAGCGCCAGCACCTGCGCGGCCGAGCGCAGCATCACCGCGCACCAGCCGGGGCCGTTGTCGACCCATTGACCGTGCAGCACGTCGCCGGCTTGCAGCCCGAGCGCCGCCACGATCTGCTGCTGCAAGGCCGGCGCCAGCGGCCCGGTGCGGCGCAGTGGCGGCGCAGCGAAGGCCAGCCGCGCGCCCTGGCGCCGGACACGCACCAGTCCCACGCCGCACTCCTGCACCACGCAGCCGCCGTCGCGCGGCACGCCGCCGGCCGCCAGCCAGGCGTGGCAGCTGCCGAGCGTGGGGTGGCCGGCGAACGGCAGCTCGCCGCCGGGGGTGAAGATGCGCACCCGGTAGTCGGCGGCCACGCCGGGGCTGGGCGGCAGCAGGAAGGTGGTCTCGGACAGGTTCGTCCAGCGCGCGAAGGCGGCCATGGTGGCCGTGCCCAGCGCCGCGGCCGCATGCACCACGGCCAGCGGGTTGCCCTTCAACGGCACGGCGCTGAACACGTCGAGCTGGTGAAAACGGTGCTTCATGCCCGGCGAAGTCTATGCGAGCGCGCCGCGCGTCAGCGCCCTGATGCCACCGGCGCGCCAACGGCTGGACACAGTTGAAACACCCGCATCGGCGCCAGGCGCAGGCGGGGCGGGTTCAATGGTGGCCGGGGCCTTCGGGTACCGGGCCCCGTCCGCTGCCGCCTCCTCCTCGCCCCCGCCGTGCCGCCACCGCTGTTCCACCCCACGCTGCCCGTCGACGCCACCGAGCTGATGCGCGTGAGCGAGTTCGAGCGCGAGCAGGGCAGCCCCCCCGCACAGGCGGCCGAGGTGGCGGCCGGCACCACCCGGCTCAGCGCGCTGAACCCCTCGCTGCTGCAGGACCTGACCCGCTCGCTGCCGGCCGACGGCGGCGCGCTCGACATCCTGGAAGCGCTGGCCGCGGCACTGCGCCACCGGCGCGCGCTGCGCCTGCACCTGCAGCTGGCCTACCAGGTGATCCCGCTCACGGTCTGGCCCGACGAGCGCGAGATGCAAAGCCCGTTGTCGCTGGTGCACTGGCTGGCGCTGCCGCTGCCCGAGCTGCGGCTGCTGCGCGTGGAGCCGGCGCCGCGGCGGGCAGCCCCTGCGCCGGACGGCGGGCCCGGCGGCGCGGAGCCGGCCGCCCTCACCGCGCCGATCGGGCCGCTGCTGTGGGAGCTGGCGCTGCGCGGCGCGCGCGCCGGATTGCTGCGCGAGATCGACGGCGTGGCCGCCTACCGCGTGGCGCCCGGCGCCGACCTGCGGGCCGTCGACGTGGCCGGCCTGCTGGGCGGCACGCTGGCCGACGCGGTGCAGGGCCTGCGCCGGCAGGCCCGGCCGCTGCGCGAGATCGCCGCCTGGCCGGGCTTCGACCGCGAGCGCGCGATCCGGCTGCTCAACGCGCTGTACCTGCACGGGGCGCTGATGATCAGTCGCGGGCACCCGGCGGCGCTGGCGTAGCCGCGGCTCGGTGCCGCCCGCACCCGAGCACGCGCCTCAGCGCGCGCCCAGCAGCTCCCAGCGCTCCAGGGCGGCCAGCAGTTCGGCCTCGATCGCCGCGTGCCGCGCCTGCAGCCCCGGCACGCGCTGCGGCTGCCTGGCGTACAGGTCGGCATCGGCCAGCTCGGCCGCGATGGCCGCCTGCTCGGCCTCCAGCGCCTCGATGCGCGCCGGCAGGCCGTCGAGCTCGCGCTGCTCCTTGTAGCTGAGCTTGGCGCGCGGCGCGTCGGGGCGCGGCGCCGGCTTCGGCGGCGGCTTCGCGGCCGAAGCCGGCGCCGCGGCCACCGCCGCCACGCGGCCGCGCGCGCGCTGGCGCTTCCAGTCTTCGTAGCCCCCTTCGTATTCGCGCCAGA
>JAGWLO010000050.1 GCA_028872015.1 Burkholderiales bacterium
GCCGCCCAGCACCAGGCCGATGCGCGGGCGCGTGGCGGGCGCCGAGGCGGCGGGGGCGGAGGCGGGGGCCGGCACGGCATCGGCCGCCGCTGCGGCCGCCGCCAGCCCCATGACGACCACCCCGAGGGCCCCGCTCCACCACGCGCACCGCCGCTGCTTCATGCCGCGATTCTGGCGTGGCCGGCTCAGCTGCGGACATGCCGGAAACCGACCCGACCGACGCGCGGGACAGCGAGCGCGACTATCGGCCTCGTGCAGCGCCGCGAACTTCGCATTCCTCTCGCTATGGCTGCGGGCTCCCGCCAGCGGAGGCACGCCCAGGTCGATCAACGTCGCCATGCTCGCCCACGCGACGGGCGGTGACGATGGGGACTCAACGGCCTGCTATACGGAGACGGGAAGCATGCGCTCCAGCAGGGCGGGGATCTCGCCCACCGGCAAGGGTCTGCTTAAGAAATAGCCCTGCATATCGGTGCAGCCCTCCGCCCTGATGTGCGCGAGCTGGTCCGTGGTCTCCACGCCTTCGGCCGTGGTGGTTGCGCCGAAGCTACGCGCCAATCCGCAAACAGCCCGCACGATGGCCGCGCTGCTCTCGCTGGTCGAAAGATCGTTGATGAAAGACCTGTCGATCTTGATCTTGCTGAAATTGAAACTGCGCAGATAACTCAGACTGGAATACCCCGTTCCGAAATCGTCCAGCGATATCCTGACGCCCAGCTCTCCAAGACGGCTGAGCAGCGCGCAGTTCGCGTCGCTGCTCTGGATGAAGATCGATTCCGTGACTTCCAGCTCCAGCCTGCTTGGCCGCAACCCGGAGGCGGCCAGCGCAGCCTCGACCGCACCAAACAGCTGTCCGCTCTTGAGCTGCGCAGACGACACATTGACGGCGACGGTAATGTCTTCGGGCCAATTGGCGGCATCCGCACAGGCGCGCTGGAGAATCCAGTTGCCGATGAGATCGATCAGCCCGATTTCTTCGGCCAAGGGAATGAACGAACTCGGTGGCACAAAACCGCGCTGTGGATCGTTCCAGCGGCACAGGGCCTCGAAGCCGCTGATCCGACCAGACTCCAGATTGGCGAAAGGCTGGTAATGAATTTCGAGCGCACCCTGGTCGATGGCGTTGCGCAGCGCGGTCTCCAGGCCCCGACGCTCTTGCGCCAGCCGATCCAGCTGCGGGTCGAAAACCCGGAACCGGCCGCGTCCATCCGCCTTGGCCCGGTACATCGCCAGGTCCGCAGCCCTGAGCAACTGGGTGGAATCCTGGTAGTTCCCCTCTGCGACCGCGATGCCGATGCTGGCGCCTATCACGAGATCGTGGCCATCCACGCTGAATGGAGCGCCGATCAATTGAATCAAGCGCGTGGCCAGCGCCGTGGCTTCCTTCGGCTGCTCTTGGCCGAACTGGATGACTGCAAATTCATCGCCACCCAGCCGTCCGAGTTTGTCGCCCTCCCGAAGGCTGTTTTTCAGGCGCGAGGCCAGGTGCTTGAGCAAGCTGTCGCCGGTCCCGTGCCCGAGCGTGTCATTGATGGTCTTGAAGCCATCCAGATCGATGAACAAAACCGCCAGCTGCCCACCCTGGCGCTGCCTGTGCACCAGCGCTTCGCCCAGCTGCTTGTGAAGCAACAGGCGGTTGCCGATGCCCGTTAGCGCATCGTGATGCGCCAGGTGAACGCTGATCGCCTGTGACTTCTCGCGCTGCTCGATCTCGCTGCGCAATAGCTCGTTGGAGTGAACCAGATCCTGCGTACGGGCAGCCACTCGACTCTCGAGCACCTCGTTGGCCCGGGCCAGCTCCGCATTCATCTGTTGAATCTTCTCTTCAGCGCGCTTTCTATCCAGCTGGGTGGTGACGCGTGCCAGCGCGATCGAAAAATCGACCGGCTTGGTGATGTAGTCGTTGGCGCCGCGGCGCAGGGCATCGACGACGTCCTCACTCTGGCTCTTCGCGGTCACCATGATGACCGGCAGCAGCCCGGGAGAGTGTTGCTCGCGGATGCGCTCCAGCACTTGAAGCCCGGAGAGGTCTGGCATCATCATGTCCAGCAGGACCAGATCGAAGCTTGCACGTTCGAGCAGCGCCAGGGCTTCGACACCGCCGCTGGCCTCTATCGCATGGAAGCCGTGGCGCTCGAAGCGGCGCCTGAGAATCTCGCGGTTTTCACGGATGTCGTCCACGATGAGCAGCCGCCCCGCCCCGCCGACAAGCGGCGTCGGCTTGTCGACGTGTGGCGGATCGTTGGGCGCCGCATCGGCGCTGCGGCGCAGGAAGGTCGAGCTGGCGGTGCTCATGCTGCGAGCGGCAGGTCTTCAATGCCACCATCGGCCTGTTCTTCGGCACGGCGCGGCTGCGTGGGCAGGCTCACGACGACCGTGGAGCCCCTGCCCAACTGGCTTGCCACCGACAGATGGCCACCCATCAGCCGGCAGTAGCGGTAGGCCAGCGGCAGCCCGAGCCTGACCTCATCGTCGTACTTGCTCGAGGTTTCGTCAGCCGACGTACCCATCGTCTCGAAGAGATTGGCCATGCGCTCCTGGCCGATCCCGACGCCGGTGTCCTGAATCGACAGGGTGCAGGTGCCGCGCTGGATCAAGGCCGAAACGGTGATCCGCCCGTTTTGCGTGAATTTCGCGGCATTGCTCAACAAGCCTTCGACGACGCGCTCCAGCTTCTGCATGTCGCAGGCCATTCGCCCGGGCGGCAGCGCCTGCAGGATCAGCTCGTTCCCCCGGGCCGTGACAGACGGGCGTGCCCGCGCCACCAGCTGCTCGACGAAGTCGGCCACGTCGAATTCCTCGACGCGCAGCTCGGCCTTGCCGGCTTCGAGCCGCGACAATTCCAGCAGGGTGTCGATGAGCCTGAGCAGCTGATGGCCAGCGTCCCGGATGGTGTCCAGGTCCCGGCGCTTCTGCAGGTCGGCCTCGTCGCTGTCTTCGATGAGGATCTCGCTGTAGCCGATGACGGCGTTGAGCGGATTCTTCAATTCGTGACTCATCTTCGCCAGGAAATCGGACTTGGCCGCCAGTGCGCGCCGGGCCTGGGCGGCCGCATTGCGCAGGCGCCGCTCCGTCGCCTGGTGCTGACCGATCTCGCGCTCGAGCTCACCCTGCGAATAGACGATGTTGGCGAAATACAGCGCCATCATCGAGACATACGCACTGGCCGAGAAGGTCGACACCAGGCCCAGGATGACCAAGCTTTCGGCGGCGACGGTCTTGTGGAATCCGTACACATCGTACAAGCCGTAGAACAGCCCCAGGTTGGCGACGATCAGCAGACACACCGCAATCCGCGTCGACCGCCCAGGCAGGTAGAAGAACCCGAGCAATGGAACCGTCACCAGCCAAGGCATGATCGGCGAACTGATGCCACCGTATTGATAGCAGCCCCAGAAGATGCAGAACATCAGGTTCTGTATCGAGAGCAGCGACAGCGGAACGTACCAGCCAGTCAGCCGCAGGACGAATGCAAACGGCCAGAATGCCGTGATGGCTATGAAGAGAACCCACCACGCCGCGTCGGCCCCGCCTCGCAGAAACAGCATGGACAAGGTGATCGTGTGGCCGAGAATAGGACCGAATAGATGGCTGAACAGGAACATCCGCACGGCTTGGAGCATGCCGGGCGTTTGCTTCAGCTTTTCAGGGACAAACCAGTCGACCGTTGCGTTCAGCCGTTCGACGTAGTGATTGAGTCTTTGTCCCATTGCCATCATCCATTCAGATCGCCGAAGGTCGTCATGCCGCAACCATGGTGGCCTGTGTGGCGGCGGGTAGTCGCAAGGTGAATTCCGATCCGTGGCCGCGCCGGCTCTGGACCGAAATGTCACCGTCGAGCAGTCGCGCGAGCCGCTGGCTCACCGCGAGGCCCAAGCCGGTTCCCTTGAAGGTGTCGGGTTCGAGCTGGCTGAAGTCCTTGAAGAGGTGCGGAATGGTCTCCGGCGCCATGCCGATCCCGGTGTCCTTCACTGAGATCAGGACCTGATTGCTGTGGCCATCGGTCAACCGCCTTGCGCGCAGCAGCACCTTGCCGTTGCGGGTGAACTTGCCGGCATTGCCCAGCAGGTTGATGAGGATCTGGCGCAACCGGGTTTCGTCGGTCCGGATCAGGCCCAGCCCGTCGCACTTGTCGAGCGTGAACGCGTTCCCGTTCTGCGCGATCAGGTGCCGGCACGTGGCGGACACCTGCTCCAGGCAGCGGTCGAGATCAACCGGACCGAGGCTGATGTCGATTTCATCCGAATCGATCTTCGGCATGTCGAGGACGTTCGAGACCAGCGACAGCAGGTGGCGACCTGCGTTGTTGATGGACCGCAGTTCCTCGGCTTCGACCACCGGATCGCTCATCTCGGCGTCTTCGAGCAGGATCTCGCTGTAGCCGATGATGGCGTTGAGCGGGGTCCGTAGCTGGTGGCTCATCTTCGCCAGGAAGACGGCTTTGGCTTCGTTGGCGCGCTCGGCTTCACGCTTGGCGGCATTCAACTTGACCTGCGTCACGACATGCTTGGCGATTTCGCGCTGCAGCGCCGAATTGGCGACCATCACATAGGAGTAGTAGATCGCCATCATCGAGTTGTAGATCGTGGCGGCGCAAGCGGAGATCATGCCGACGGTGGACAGTTGCTGGATCGGCACCCGATGCGGAAACGATCCCACCAGCAGGTAGGCTGCAGCAAACGCCGCCAGGCTCGCGACGATGCATCCGAGTACCAGCCGGGGCCTGTCGCTCACGTAGAAGAACCCGATCATCTGCGCCGTCAGGAACCACGGCAGGAAGGGCGAGCTCACCCCACCGTAGAAGAAGGACCCGAAGACGCTGATGGCGGTCAGGGTGCAGAACGAAAGGAACGCGGGCTTGAACAGCTGGCCCGCCCAGCGCAGCGCGAACGGCAACAGCCAGAACGAGCCGCACAAGGCGCACAGGGTCCAGAAGACCCAGTCATGCGTCGCCGCCACGGCATAGAGGTAGCCCAGGACCGGAATGGCGCTGAACGGCCCCAGGAAGTGGCTGATGACGAAGATGCGCGCCTGCCACAGCGTGGCGGTGCTCGATCGCAGGCCGACCGGGACGAACCAATCGACGGCTGTGATGAGGCGATCGGTGAGTCCCACGGCTTCAGCCCTGCACCGTGTCGACCATGGAGCCGATGGCAGCGGCCACCGCGGGAGCGGGAGCGGTGCTGAACGCAGCCCGCAGGCGCACGTATTCGATCTGCGCGTGATCGATCGCCTTGCGCAGCCGTGCGGCCACGGCCCCCACGTCCTCGAGGCTGTGTGTCGGCATCATCTGCAGCCGCAGCCTGGCGTCACCCTTCGCGACGGCCGGGTACTCGACCAGGTTGGCGATGACCTCCAGCGCTGGCAGGCCCCTGCTCACCAGGCGCGCCAGTGCCTCGTCGCCGACACGGACCGGCACGATCGGGGAAGGGTTGCCCATCGTCTGCAGCCCTTCGACCGACAGAGCGGTGCGCAACTGGTGGATTCGCTCCATCAGCACCGAGCGCAGTCGCTGGCCTTTGTCGGACTGGACGATCTCGAAGGCCTTCGTGACGGTGGCGGCTTGCACCGGAGACATCGCGTTCGAGAACGTCGCCGAGGAGCCGTAGTACTTGAGGTACTGCTTCACCGCCGCTGAATTGCAGGCCACAAAGCCGCCGTTGGAGCCGAAGGTCTTCGAGAAGCTGCCCATCACGATGTCCAACTTTCCCAGCAGGCCCTGCTCGCCGATCAGGCCTCGACCGCCCGGCCCCATCGCACCCAGGTCATGCGCGACATCGACCAGCAGCGTCGCCCCGAATTCGCGGCACAGCTCCTGCAAGGCGTTCAGGTCGGGCGTGTCCGAATCCATCGAGAACAGGCTTTCCGTCACCACGAGGATGCCGTTGGTCGTGTCCTTGTCGCGGATGCGCTTCAGGTGACGGCGAGCGGACACGAGATTCAGGTGCCCGTGCAGGTGGACGTTGGACGTCGCCGAGTAGGCGCCCTCCTGCAGGCAGGCGTGCGACAGCCCGTCCATGACGATGTGGTCGGCCGGCCGGACCAGGCCCTTGATGACCCCGTACCCGGCTGCCCAGCCCGTCGGATAGAGCACGGTGTGATCGAGTTCGAGAAAGCGGGAGATGGTCTGCTCAAGCCGCAGCGAGTACTTGGTGTTGCCGGCCAGCGCCGACGATCCGGCGCTGTGCACCCCGTACTCGTCGATCACCGATTTGGCAACAGCCTTGATCTCCGGATCCGACGACAGGCCCAGGTAGTCCTGGGTGGCGAAGTTCAGTCCGGTGAAGGACTGCCCGCTGTCGTCGGCGGCCGTGCAGACCGACAGCGGTGCCTTCTGCGTCGACTTCGAGTAAGGCCACAGATTACTCTTGCGGCGCAACTCCTGCCATTCGTAGAAGGAACCGACACGCGCCATCAGGTCCTTGCCCTGGGGCTCACGAAAGTCACGCACACTGCCGGTCAGCGCCCGGGCGAGATCAATTCTCGACATAGCATTCCACTCCTTCGCCGTGCTCCAGATGAGCGGCTTTGCCAGATTTCAGTAGCGGGGATGGACCTGAGGCTGCGATTTCCAGACAGCGCCCGATCTTCCCCAGAAGTCGAGTCAAATCGACCGGCTTGGTGTCAAAGTCGGCGCAGCCCACCTCGACGCTTTTCTCCCGATCGCTCGCCAGCGCATGCGCGGTCAAGGCAATGACGGGTATCCGTTTGGTCCTGGCGTCTGTCTTGATGAGCCGTGTGGCCTGCCAGCCGTCCATTTCGCCCAGGGCCACATCCATCAGGATGACGTCGGGCATTTCCGAAACCGACATGGCGACGCCGGCAGCGCCATCCGCAGCGCTGCAGACCGTGAAGCCACGGCGTTGCAGCCGCCGGGTGAGCATGTCGCGATTGGCGTAGCAGTCTTCGACGATCAACACCTTTTTCGCGAGTGGAATCGCCCGTCTGCCATTTGGAATTCCGCTCATATGCTTCGCCGGGAATCCGTGCAGGCGCTCATCGAACCTTGGGGTCACGGGGCACGGCGCTTGCCAGCGCGTGGAGGGAGCCGCAGTTCAGTTCAGGACTGCGGACGCCGCTGAGTGCAGCGTTCAACGCGGCATGGATCATGTCTTCCTCCCGGGTTTGCGTTCGTGGCTGTAGACGTTTTCGGCAAGCGCGCAGAAGCTTTAGGCAAGGCGCGGTCGCGTCGTGCGTTAACGCACATGTTGGGGTGTTGGAGGCTCGAGACTGGATCCAGCTTCCAGCCAGGAGACCGCTCGCCGGCAGCCAGGGCCTCCAAAGTGGGCGCCGGTGTGGAGGCGCCGCTCACCAGCGCTGTGGGTCTGCAGCCGCCGCGCGCGGTTGAAGTCAGCAGGCAGGACGTGGTCAAACTGCGCAACGCCACGTCGCATGACGACGAGGCGAAGGCACGGACCGTGGCCACGGGCATCGAAGCCTTTGCCGCCGATGCCCTGGCCTGGCTCGCCGCGACGGTGGCCCGGCGCGACCGCTTCGAGCGCAGCGAGCGGCCTATTCGGGTGGGCGCCGTCGATGCGGCCGGCCCGGGGGGCCTGACCGCGGCGCGGGTGGCGCCAGGGCGCTTGCGGCTCTGAACGCCGCCTGCCGCCCTACGGCACGAAGCCTTACTGCACGAAGCCGATCGGCTGGCGCTTCGAACCCGCCCCCGGCAGGTCGGCCAGCTCGATCGCGCCGCGTCCGGCCAGCCGGGCGTTGCCGAAGGCCGTCATCCAGGCGCGGCGCATCTCGCGCGGGGCCAGGCCGGCCAGGCGCTCGAGCACGGCTTCGCCCGGGGTCTCGTCGAAGCGCTGGCCCCAGTCGTGGGCGCCGCGCAGCTGGCCGTACAGCCGCAGCGCGATGGTGCGGGCCGCATCGAAATCGGGCGCCTGCACCTCGAACACGTTCATGCGGTTCAGGATGGGCTCGGGGATGCTGCGCTCGTCGTTGGCGGTGGCCACCCAGATCAGCTGGCTGGCGTCGATGGCGACCTCGGCGAACTCGTCGGTGAAGGACTGCGCGGTGTCGTGCTCGAGCAGGCTGTACAGCGCGCCCAGCGGGTCGTAGGCATGCTCGGCGCGCGCCTTGTCGATCTCGTCGACCACCATCACCGGGTTGGCGTAGGCGCCGTCCACCAGGGTCTCGAACACCTTGCCCGGGCGGGCGCCCTTCCACTGGCTGCTGGCGCCGCTGAGCACCCAGCCCGCGGTCAGGCTGCTCATGCTGATGAAGCCCAGGCCCGTGCCCAGCAGCTGCGCGATCTCGCGCGCGAAATGGGTCTTGCCGATGCCCGGCGGGCCCAGCAGCAGCATGGGCGTGATCTCGAGCGCGTCGCGGCTGTCCTGACACAGCGCGAGCTGGCGCTTGACGTCGTCGAGCACCTCGTTGAAGTTGGGCATCTCGTCGTACAGGTGGTCCATCGCCGGCAGGCCGCCGGGCTTGACCTGGAAGCGCTCGGGCCCTTTCTCGAGCATGCGCTCGTAGGTGGCGCGCAGGGTCTCGTGCTCGCGGCCGGGCAGCTTGTCCAGCCGCTGCTCGACATCGCCCACGCGGTACACGGCCCGCATGCGTGCGATGGGCATGCCGCCCCGGGATGCGCTGGCAGGCCCCGAGAAAGGAACCAGACCGGTTTCTGAACTCATCGCTGCTTGCTCCTGTGTCGTGGGACGCCTGGGCTGACAGACACAACCTTAGCAAGATTCGAGCAAAGCCGGCCGCGGCCGGGGCGCGGAACAACCCGCGGGACGTACCGCAATTCGCAATTCGCGCTGCCGGCGGCGGCGCCGGTGCGGGCGGGCTTCAGGCCCCGGTGGCCGGCAGCAGCGGCAGGCGCAGCGTGGCCGTGGTGCCGGCGCCGGGCCGGCTGTGCAGCTCGACCTCGGCCCCCAGCTGCCGCGCCAGCCGCCGCGTGACGAACAGGCCCAGCCCGTGGCCGCCGCTGCCGTCCGTCGCGCCCAGGCGCTCGAAGGGCTCGAACAGGCGCTGCAGCTGCTCGGGCGTCATGCCCGGCCCGTTGTCGCGGATGCACAGCAGCACGGCATCGGCATCGGCATCGGCCCGGGCCTGCAGGCTGACGTGGCTGGCCCCGCCGGGCGCGCGGCCGTGGCGGATGGCGTTGCTGGCCAGGTTCAGCACGATCTGGCGCAGGCAGCGTTCGTCGCTGTGCACCACCAGGCCGGGCTCGGCCGCCAGCGCCAGCGCGCAGCCGGCGGCGTCGGCCAGCGGGCGCAGCAGCGCGGCGCAATCGGCCAGCAGTGCGGCCAGCACCACCGGGGCCGGCGCGGCGGCCGGCGTGCCTGCGGGCCGCGCCGCGTCGCCCTCGGCAGGCCGCATCTCCAGCAGGTCTTCCACCAGCGCCAGCATCTGCTGGCCGGCCTGGACGATGTGCTGCGCATAGGCGGCAACGCGGGCGTCGGCCTGGCCCGCGCCCTGCAGCAGCTGGCCGAAGCCCAGGATCGCGTTCAGCGGCGTGCGCAGCTCATGGCTGGCGCGCGACATGAACAGCCCCTGCCGGCGTTCGGACTCCTCGGCCACGGCGCGGGCGCGCTGCGCCGCATCGCGCTCGCGCGCATCGGTGAGGTCGCGGATCAGCAACCAGGTGCGGCCATCGCCCAGCGGCTTGCAGCGCGCCTCCAGCGCGCGCTGCGGGCCGGCCTGGGTGTCCAGCAGGTAGTGGCGCGACTGCAGCCGGCCCGTGCGCTGGGCCTGCGCGATCAGCTCCGTGGCCATCTGCGCCACCGCCGGCGGCAGCACCTCGGCCAGGGGCCGGCCCGCCATCTCGGCCCAGGGCCGGGCCAGCGTCGGGTGCTGCGGATTGCTGACCTCGGCGTAGCGGCCATCGGCGTCGATCACCATCCACAGGTCGGGGATGGCCTGCAGCAGCGCCGTCATGTGCCGGCGCGAGGCTTCCAGCGCCAACGCCGCCTGCTTGCGCTCGGTGATGTCCTGCAGCGCGCCCTCCACGGCTGCGATGCGGCCCTCGGCGTCGCGGCGCGCCGCCCCGACCAGCCGCACCCAGCGCCGGCTGCCCCGGGCGCCCACGAACGGCAGCTCGAGGTCGAAAGGCACGCCGCGGCTGGCGCAGCCCTGCAGCGCGGCACGCACCGTGGCCCCCACCGACCCGGGGTAGAAGGCCAGCGCCGCGTCCAGCTCGAACGCCGTGCCGGCGGGCACCTCGTGCAGGGCGCAGGCCTCGTCCGACCACTGCAGGCGCCAGCCGGGCAGCTCGACGCGCCAGCCGCCCAGCTGGGCGATGCGGCCGGCCACGGCCAGCAGGTCGCGCGCCTGGCCGGCATCGGCCAGCAGGCGGGCGCGCAGCCCGGCGTCGACCACCGCCGCCAGGCGCACGCGCCGGCCCTCGAAGTGCACCGGCATGCCGCGCACGTCGGCATACAGCACGCGGCCGTCGCGGGTGCGCTCGAGCCACACGCGCTGCTCGTCGCGCAGCGCGCTGCCGGGCAGGCCGGCGATGAAATCGCGCAGCGGCTGCAACTCGCCGGGCAACAGCAGGTCGGCGCGCGTCAGGCGCAGGAACTCCGCTTCGGCGTAGCCGTAGCGCCGCAGCGCCGCGGCGTTGGCCGCCAGCAGCTGCAGGCTGTGCGGGTCGTAGACGAAGTGGGCCAGCGGATGCGCGCGCAGCCAGGGCCCCCAGGCCAGGGTGTCCGCTTCGGCTGCGCCGTCGACCGTGCCGCCCGATGCATCCTGCACGGCCCCGGGGCCGTGCCCGCGCCATCCTGCGCTCTCGCTCATGCCACCGCTCCCTGGCCACGTGTTCTTGTTGTCGTGGTCGGGCCGAAGCATGCCACCGTTGGCGGCCGCCGGGCCGCGTGGCGGTGACCGGCGAATCAGGCCAGGTGCTGCGCCAGGAAGCCGAGCGCACGCCCGTGGGCGAGCGCCGCGCTCGGGGCGTGGTAGCTGGCACGGGCCCAGCAGTTGAAGCCATGGTGCGCCGCGGGGTAGACATGCACCTCGGCCCCCTTGCCAGCCAGCGCGGCGCGCACGCTGTCGACGGCCGCCGGCGGGATGTGGTCGTCGTGCCCGGCATAGTGGAACTGCACCGGGCAGGCGATGCCGGCGGCGCGCCCGAGCTCGCCCTGGATGCCGCCGCCGTAGAACGCGACCGCGGCATCGACCCCGGCCGTGGCCGCGGCCAGGTAGGCGAGCCGGCCGCCCATGCAGTAGCCGAAGCTGCCGACGCGGGCGCCGCCCACCTCGGGGCGCGCACGCAGCGCCGCCACCGCGGCGGCAATGTCGGCCAGCGCGTGCGCGGGCGCGTAGGCCTGCATCAGCGCCAGCGCGCGCTGGCGCTCGTCGCCTTCGTAGCCCAGGTCGACGCGCGGCGCCTGGCGCCAGAAGCAGTCGGGCGCCAGCACCACGAAGCCGTCGAGCGCGTACTGCTCGGCCACGGCACGGATGTGGGCGTTGACGCCGAAGATCTCCTGCCACAGCACCAGGCCGGGGCCGCGCCCGGCCGGCGGCAGCGCCAGCCAGCCGGCATAGCCGGGGGCGATGTCGACCCATTGCGTGTGCACCGGGGACGGCGTGATGAGGCTCATGCGAAGGACTCCAGGGGTCAAGGATGCAGGGATGGCGGCGCGCTCGGCCGGCCTTCAGTAGGCCCGGCCCTTGCGGTACTGCGCATGTTGCCGCCTTTGCAGCGGCGACGCCTGCCCCAGCGCGGCGAGCGCGGCACCGGCATGGGCTTGCGCGATCGCCAGGCCCAGCGCGTCGGCGGCGTCCTTGCCGGGCAGGCCCGGCAGGGCCAGCAGGCGGCGCACCATCTCCTGCACCTGCGCCTTGCTGGCCAGGCCGTGGCCGACCACGGCTTTCTTCATCTGCAGCGCCGTCACCTCCGTCACCGGCAGTCCGCCCGAGACCAGTGCGGCCATCGCCGCCCCGCGCGCCTGGCCCAGCAGCAGCGTGCTCTGCGGGTTGACGTTGACGAACACGATCTCGACGCAGGCGCAGGCCGGGCCCCAGCGCTGCACGACCTGCTGCACGCCTTCGAAGATGAGCTTCAGGCGCAGCGGCAGATCGCCGCGCGGTGCTTCCAGCGTGCTGATGGTGCCGCTGGCCACGTAGGCCAGGCGCTGCCCCTGGGCTTCGACGAGGCCGAAGCCGGTGCGCTGCAGGCCGGGGTCGATGCCCAGGATCAGCATCAGGCGTAGCCCCAGCGCACGGCGTGGAAGAACACCGGCGCGGCAAAGCACAGCGGCGCCACCCGGTCCAGCAGGCCCACCGCGCCCGTGACCGAGCTGCGGTTGCCCCAGTAGCGCACGCCGGCGTCCCGCTTGAGCGCCCGCATCACCAGATCGCCCAGGCTGCCGCAGCCGCCGGCCAGCGCGGCCATGGCCGCGGCCTGCAGCGGCCCGGCGGGCGTGATCCAGAACAGGCCGGCACCGGCCACCGCCGCAGCCAGCAGGCCGATGCCGAAGGCGCGCGCCGAGAAGCTGCGGTCGATCTGGCGCACCACCGGGCGCCGGCGCAGCCAGCGGCTGGCCAGGGTCTGCGCCACCTGCGCCGCCGCGGTGACGATGACCAGGAAGAACAGCAGGAAGGCCCCGCGCCCGGCATAGCCCGGCGGCTGCAGGAGCAGCAGGGCGGGCGCGTGCGACAGGCCGTAGACACACACCATGATGCCCCACTGGATCTTGGCGTTGCGCTCCAGGAAGTGCTGGGGGTCGCCGGCCAGCGCGGCCGCGACCGGGATGGCCAGGAACACGTACACCGGCACGAACACGGTGTAGAGGTCGAACGCGCGCAGCCCCACCAGCAGGTACTGCACCGGCAGCGCGACGAAGAAGGCCAGGATCAGCCCGCGGTGGTCGCCGCGCCGCGTCTGCACCAGCGTGATGAACTCGCGCAGCGCCAGGAACGAGATCAGCCCGAAGGCCAGCGTCGCCCCCGGCGGCCCCGACACCCACGCCACCCAGAACACCAGCGCGCCGGCCCACAGCGCGCGCAGGTCGCGCAGCAGCGTGCCGCTGCGCTCGCGCACGCCGGGGTCGTCGTCCAGCCCGGCGGCCGAAGCCCGCAGCCGGCGCGCGAACAGCACCAGCGAGGCCAGCGCCAGGGCGCCGAACAGGGTCACGAACAGCAGCCCCACCTGGGCATCCACCGGCAGCCGGCGCAGGGCGTCCATGGGGTGTGCGGGCCGCCGCTCAGCCGCGCTGCGGCCGCGCCGCCAGCACCGCCTGCCGGGCGCGGTCGAGAAAGGCGGCACGGTCTTCGTGCGGCGCCAGCGTCAGCGGCACGCCGAAGGTCACCGTGCACAGCACCGGCACCGGCACCACTTCGCCCTTGGGCATCACGCGCTGCACGTTGTCGATCCAGGCCGGCACCAGCTGCACGGCCGGGAACTGCTGCGCCAGCAGGAACAGCCCGCCCTTGAAGGGCTGCGGCTCGCCGGTCTGGCCGCGCGTGCCCTCGGGAAAGATCACCAGCGAATCGCCGCCCTCCAGCGCCGCCACCAGTGGCGCGAGCGGGTCGCCGGCCTCGGGGTCGCGGGCCGCGCCGCCGCGATCGACGTAGACGGCGTTGAAGACCGCGCGGGTGAGCCAGTGCCGCAGCGGCGTGGCGGTCCAGTAGTCGCGCGCCGCGATGGGGCGCGTGCGGGCGCGCAGCTCGTGCGGCAGCGCGGCCCAGATCAGCACCCAGTCGAGGTGGCTCTGGTGATTGGCGAAGTAGATGCGCTGCTCGGCCTTGGGCGGGCAGCCGCGCCAATGGCCCTGCGCGCCGGTGACCAGCCGCGCCGCGAAGGCCAGCAGCAGGCCCGTGATCTCGGCCGCCGACATCGGGTGCGAGGGGCAGGCGCGGTCTTGGCGCGGTCGTGGCGCGCCGGTCAGTGGCGGAAGTGCCGCGTGCCGGTGAACACCATCGCGATGCCGCGCTCGTCGGCGGCGGCGATCACCTCGTCGTCGCGCACCGAGCCGCCGGGCTGCACGACGCAGGCCGCGCCGGCGTCGATGACCACGTCCAGGCCGTCGCGGAACGGGAAGAAGGCGTCGCTGGCCACCGCCGAGCCCTGCAGCGACAGCCCCGCGTTGGCGGCCTTGATGCCGGCGATGCGGGCGCTGTCGATGCGGCTCATCTGGCCCGCCCCCACGCCCAGCGTCATGCCGTCGGCGCAGAACACGATGGCGTTGCTCTTGACGAACTTGGCCACCTTCCAGGCGAACAGCAGGTCGGCCATCTGGGCCGCTGTCGGCTGCTGCCGCGTCACCACGCGCAGCTCGCCCGGGGCCACGTTCTTGGCATCGAAGCTCTGCAGCAGCAGGCCGCCGCCGACGCGCTTCAGGTCGAGCGCGTTCGTCGACGGCGCGAGCGGCACTTCGAGCAGGCGCAGGTTCTGCCGGCTGGCCAGCAGGGCGCGCGCCTCGGGCGTGAACGACGGCGCCAACGCGACCTCGACGAACTGCCTGGCCTCGACGATGGCAGCCACCACCTCGGCATCGAAGGCGCAGTTCAGCGCCAGGATGCCGCCGTAGGCGCTGGTGGGGTCGGTCTTCAGCGCCTTCAGGTAGGCCTGCACCGCGCTCGTGCCCACCGCCACGCCGCAGGGATTGGCATGCTTGACGATGACGCAGGCCGGCTGCGCGGGGTCGAAGCTCTTGACGCATTCCCAGGCCGCGTCGGCATCGGCGATGTTGTTGTAGCTCAGCGCCTTGCCCTGCAGCTGCGTCCAGCCGGCCAGCGTGCCGGGCGCGGGCGCGGCGTCGCGGTAGAAGGCCGCGCTCTGGTGCGGGTTCTCGCCGTAGCGCATGTCCTGCGTCTTGCTCAGCTGCAGCGTGTAGACGGCCGGGTACGGCTCGCGCACGGGGATCGCCGCCCCGTTGTCCTCGGCGCCGGGCTGCAGCGCGCTCAGGTAGTTGCTGATCATCCCGTCGTAGGCGGCGGTGTGCGCGAACACCTTCTTGGCCAGCATGAAGCGGGTGTCGCGCCGCACGCCGCCTGCGGCCAGTTCGGCCAGCACGCGGGCGTAGTCGGCGGGCTCGATCACCACCGCCACGTCGGCCCAGTTCTTGGCCGCGGCGCGCAGCATCGCGGGGCCGCCGATGTCGATGTTCTCGATCGCGTCCTCCAGCGTGCAGTCGGGCCGCGCCGTGGCCTGCGCGAACGGGTACAGGTTGACCACCAGCAGGTCGATCGGGGCGATGCCGTGCCGCGCCAGCGCGGCCATGTGCTCGGGCAGGTCGCGCCGCGCCAGCAGGCCGCCATGGATGCGCGGGTGCAGGGTCTTGACGCGGCCGTCCAGCATCTCGGGCGAGCCCGTCACCTCGGCCACCTCGGTCACGGCCAGGCCGGCCTCGGCCAGCAGGCGCGCCGTGCCGCCGGTGGACAGCAGCCGCACGCCCTGGGCGGCCAGCGCGCGTGCGAACTCGACGATGCCGGTCTTGTCGGAGACGGAGATCAGCGCCGTCGGGGTGCGGGTGGTCGTCATTTGATCAGTCGGTGCTCGAGCAGCTTGCGCCGCAGCGTGTTGCGGTTGATGCCCAGCCACTCGGCGGCCTTGCTCTGGTTGCCCTGGGCGTGGCGCAGCACGACGTCGAGCAGCGGCCGCTCGGCCGCGCCCAGGAACAGCGCGTGCAGCTCCGCCGGCGCGGCGCCGCGCAGGTCCTTGAGGTACTGCTCCACGCTGGCGCGGATGCACTCGTCGATGGCCTTCTTGCTCATGCTGCGATGGCGATGGCGTGCGGGTCGTGGGTGGCGGCGCCGGGCTCGTCGTTCGCGGCCGCGGCCTGCGGCAGCCGCGGGTGGCGCTCAGCCAGCGCGTCGAAGTAGGCCTGCACCGCGCGGCGCTGCGCCGCCGCGTCGTCGATGCCGTTCATGACCGCGCGGAAGGCCTCGCCGCCGGGCAGCGCGCGCACCGCCCAGCCGATGTGCTTGCGCGCGCTGCGCAGGCCGCCGGCCTCGCCGTACAGCGCGTGGTGGTCGTGCAGGTGCTCGAGCAGCCAGCGCTGCACGTCGCGCGTGAGCGGCGGCGCGCGCAGCGTGCCGTGCGCCAGAAAGTGCGCGATCTCGCCGAACACCCAGGGCCGGCCCTGGGCGGCGCGGCCGATCATCACGGCGTCGGCGC
This sequence comes from Burkholderiales bacterium, assembly GCA_028872015.1. Lineage (GTDB taxonomy): Bacteria > Pseudomonadota > Gammaproteobacteria > Burkholderiales > Burkholderiaceae_C > Rubrivivax. The sequence continues at coordinate 16,073 of JAGWLO010000050.1, forward strand.
CGGTGGCCAGCAGCACCGCGCGCGCCTTGGCCGGGGTGTCGATGTCGCCATTGGCCACCACCGGGATGCGCAGGGCCGCCTTCACCGCAGCCACGGTGTCGTACTCGGCCACGCCGCCGTAGCCCTGCTCGCGCGTGCGGCCGTGCACGGTGAGCAGGGCGACCCCGGCGCCTTCGGCCGCGCGCGCGATGCGCAGCGCGTTGCGCTCGGCCGCGCACCAGCCGCTGCGCATCTTCAGCGTCACCGGCACGCCGCGCGGCGTGCAGGCCGCGACCACGGCCTCGACGATGGCCAGCGCCAGCGGCTCGTCCTGCATCAGCGCCGAGCCGGCCCAGCGCGTGCACACCTTCTTGGCCGGGCAGCCCATGTTGATGTCGATGATCTGCGCCCCGCGGTCGATGTTGTAGCGCGCGGCATCGGCCATCTCGGCCGGGTCGGTGCCGGCGATCTGCACCGCGATCGGCGCCGGCTCGCCGGCATGGTCGGCGCGGCGCGAGGTCTTCAGCGTCGCCCACAGCGCGCGCTGGCTGGTGACCATCTCGCTCACCGCGTAGCCGGCGCCCAGGCGCTTGCACAGCACGCGGAACGGGCGGTCGGTGACGCCGGCCATCGGCGCGGCGAAGAGGTTGTTCGGCAGCTCGAACGCGCCCAGGCGCAGCGGGTGCAGGAGGTGCGGCGTGGGGCGGGCGGCCAAGGCGGAGGGTGGTGCCGAAAAATGAGGCGCGAGTATAGCGGCCGCCCTCGGCCCGCCGACCGGGCGGCGCTGCCCATAATCGCGCCCTTCATGGATGCCTGGCTGCAATCGGCACTGACCGCCCTGGCCCTGCCGCAATACGGCCTGGTCACGCTGTTCGTGGTTTCGCTCGTGTCGGCCACGCTGCTGCCGGTGGGCTCGGAGTTCGCGGTCATCGGCCTGCTCAAGCTCAACCCCGGGCTGTTCTGGCCGGCGATGGCCGTGGCCACCGTGGGCAACACCATCGGCGGGGCGATCAGCTGGTGGACGGGCTACGGCGCCGAGGCGCTGTACGAGCGGCTCCAGCACAAGCCGCTGCAGATGCGGGCGCTGGGCTGGCTGCGCAGCTTCGGCCCCAAGACCTGCCTGCTGTCGTGGCTGCCGGTGGTGGGCGACCCGTTGTGCGCGCTGGCGGGCTGGCTGCGGCTGCCCTTCTGGCCCTGCGTGGCCTACATGGCGGTCGGCAAGTTCGTGCGCTACCTGCTGCTCACGGTGGCGCTGATCTGGGTGTTTCCGGGCACTTACACGCCCTGATCCGCGGCGACGCGAGAATGCGCCCTTGTCGCGGCCCCACGGCCGCCCCGGAGCACCGCCGCATGAGCAGCACCCCCAGCTACGACGAACTGGCCACCACCTGGACCCGGATGCATCACTTCAGCCACCTGCAGTCGATCGCCGGCTGGGACCAGGCCGCCAACATGCCGCCGCGCGGCAACGAGGCGCGCGCCGCCGCGATGGCCGAGATGGCGGCCCTGCTGCACCGCATGAGCACCGCCCCCGAGCTGCCGATGCAGCTGGGGCGGGCCGCGCAGGAGCCGCTGTCGGACCTGCAACGGGCCAACCTGCGCGAGATGCGCCGCCAGTGGCAGGCCGCGAATGCGCTGCCGGCATCGCTGGTCGAGCGCCAGCAGCTGGCTGGCGCGCGCTGCGAGCACGCCTGGCGCACGCAGCGGCCGGCCAACGACTGGGCCGGCTTCCTGGAGAACTTCCGGCCCCTGCTGGCGCTGGCGCGCGAAGAGGCGGCGCTGCTGGCCGCGCAGACCGGGCTGTCCAGGTACGACGCGCTGATGGACCGCTTCGAGCCGGGCATGACCTCGGCCCAGCTCGACCGCTTGTTCGGCGAGGTGCGGCGCTGGCTGCCGGGGCTGATCGGGCGGGTGATCGAGCGCCAGGCGAGCCGGCCGCTGATCGAGCCGGTGGGGCCGTTTCCCCAGCCGCAGCAGCGGGCGCTGTGCGAACAGGTGATGCGGCTGCTGGGCTTCGACTTCGAGGCCGGCCGGCTCGACGTCAGCACGCACCCCTTCTGCGGCGGTGTGCCCGAGGACGTGCGCATGACCACGCGCTTTCGCGAGGACGATTTCCTGGGCAGCCTGATGGGCACGGTGCACGAGACCGGGCACGGCCGCTACGAGCAGAACCTGCCGCGCGACGTGCTGGGCCAGCCGGTGGCCCACGCGCGCTCGATGGCGCTGCACGAGAGCCAGAGCCTGAGCTTCGAGATGCAGCTGGGCAGCCATCCCGGCTTCGTGGCCCGGCTGGCGCCGCTGCTGACGCAGGCCTTCGGGGCCCAGGCCGCCTTCGAGCCGGGCAACCTGCAGCGGCTGCTCACGCGCGTGAAGCCGGGCTGCATCCGCGTCGATGCCGACGAGGTGACGTACCCGGCGCACGTGATCCTGCGCTACGAGATCGAGCGCCCGCTGATCGAGGGCGAGATCGAGCCCGAGGACATCCCCGCGCTGTGGGACGCCAAGATGATGGAGCTGCTGGGCATCGACACGCGCGGCAACTTCAAGGACGGCCCGCTGCAGGACGTGCACTGGCCGAGCGGCCTGTTCGGCTACTTCCCGTGCTACTCGCTGGGCGCGATGTACGCCGCGCAATGGTTCGCGGCGATGCGCCGCGCGATGCCCGACCTGGACGCCCGCATCACCGCCGGCGACCTGGCCGCGGTCTTCGACTGGCTGCGCGAGCACATCTGGCTGCAGGCCAGCCGCTGGACCACCGACGAGCTGGCGCGGCGTGCCAGCGGCGAGGTGCTGAACCCGGCGCACTTCAAGGCGCACCTGGAAGCACGCTACCTGGGCTAGGGCTCGTCCGGCCGGGGGGTGGTGACCTGGCCCTGGATCGCGGCGTCGAACTCGGAGTGGCTGATCTCGCGGATGACCACCGTGCGCTCGGCATCCGAGGCTTCCTGCTCGCTGCGCTGGCCGCGCAAGGCCGCCAGCAGGCGCGTCTGCAGGTCTTGCAGGGGCACGTCGTCCTCGGGCAGCGGCAGGCTCGACAGCTGCGAGCAGATCTTGGCCAGCCAGTGCGGCGGCACCTTCTCGATCGCCCGGCTGCCTTGCTGCCCGAGCGCCTGCTCCAGCGCCGCCAGGTGCGGCAGCACCTCGCGCGCACCGCGCACACGGTCGAGCAGCGCCGCCAGCGACTGCTGCATCAGGCGGCCCCGCACCCGGTCGCGGCCGTCGTCGGCGCGGCCCGGGCGGGCGGGCGGATGGGATCCGGAGGCGGGCGGCGTGGTCATGGCACCAGCATAGCGCGAGCCACCCGCCCCTGCGACCGGCCGGCGCCCGAGCGGTGCTCGGGCGGAGTGCCCGGGGGGCGATCAGGCCGCGCTGCCGCCCCGCGTCCGCTTGGCGGCCTTGGCTGGGGCGGCGGTGGCCTTGGGGGCGCGCTTGGCCGCCGGGCGGGCCGGCTTGCCCAGCCGGGCCAGCTCGGCCGCCAGCGCATCCACGCGCCGGGCCAGGGCGGCCACGTCCTTGGCCGTGGGCACGCCCAGCCGCGCCATGGCCTTGGCCGTGCGCTGCTCGAAGAGGGTCTCGAGCTTGTCCCAGTTCTGGCCCGCCTTGGCGCCCACGTTCTCGGCCATCGCGCTCACGCGGTCGGTGACGTCGCCGATCTTGGCCTCGGCCAGGCCCTGGGTCTTCTTCTGCAGGCTCAGACCTTCCTTGACCAGCGCCTCGAAGACCTTGCCGCCCTCTTCCTGGGCCTTGGCGAAGGCGCCCATGCCGGCCAGCCAGATCTGCTGGGCCGACTCCTTGACCGATGCGGCCAGCGGGTTGGCATGCGGCGCCGCGGAGGCGGTCTGGGCTTGCGCGGGGCTGATCTTCTTGACCATGGCGATGGAGCTCCTGGGGAGGGTGGATGCAGATGGGTGGGGCGGCGGGCCGGCCCGCCGGTCAGCGCCGAAGGCCGGCACCCCGGGCCGCGAATATAGGGTTCCCCCGCGGGGCGCGCAGCCTGTTTCGCTAGGGAGACGGCTCTATGCTGCGCCCCGAACGACCGGCCCTCGAACAGGAGCAACGCATGCGCTACTTCGTCACCGGCGCCACCGGCTTCATCGGCAGGCGTCTCGTCAAGGCGCTGCTGGCGCGCCGGGGCGCCGTGGTGCACTTCCTGGTGCGGCCGGGCAGCCAGGCCAAGCTGGCTGCGCTGTACGACTACTGGGGCGCCAGCCGCACGCGTGCCGTGCCGGTCACGGGCGACCTCGCGGCCCGGAAGCTGGGGCTCTCGCCCGAGGCGCTGAAGGCGCTGAAAGGCCAGGTCGATACGGTCTACCACCTGGCTGCGGTCTACGACCTGGGGGCCGACGCCGAGAGCCAGGTCGAGGTCAACGTCGAGGGCACGCGCAACCTGGTCGAGTTCGCCAAGGCCGTCGATGCCGGCCACCTGCACCATGTCTCGAGCATCGCCGCCGCGGGCCTGTACGAAGGGGTGTTCCGCGAGGACATGTTCGACGAGGCCGAGGGTCTGGAGCACCCGTACTTCATGACCAAGCACGAGAGCGAGAAGATCGTGCGCCAGGAGTGCAAGGTGCCGTGGACGGTGTACCGCCCCGCGCTCGTGGTGGGCGACAGCCGGACCGGCGAGATGGACAAGGTCGACGGCCCCTACTACTTCTTCAAGCTCATCCAGCGCCTGCGCCAGATCCTGCCGCCCTGGCTGCCCAGCGTGGGCATCGAGGGCGGGCGCATCAACATCGTCCCGGTGGATTACGTGGTGCGCTGCATCGACCACCTCAGCCACGCGAAGACCACGACCAGCGGCCGGTGCTACCACCTGGTCGACCCGCAGGGCTACCGCGTGGGCGACGTGCTCGACATCTTCAGCCGCGCCGCCCATGCGCCGAAGATGAACCTGTTCGTCAACGCCGCGCTGCTCGGTTTCATCCCGCGCGGCGTGAAGAAGAGCCTGATGGCGCTGGCGCCGGTGCGCCGCATCCGGGCCGCCGTGATGAAGGACCTGGGCCTGCCCGAAGACATCTTCACCTTCATCAACTTCCCCACCCGCTACGACCGGCGCGAACTCGACGCGGCCTTGAAGGGCAGCGGCATCGAGTGCCCCGACCTGCGCGACTACGCCTGGCGGCTCTGGGACTACTGGGAGCGCCACCTCGACCCCGACCTGTACATCGACCGCAGCCTCAAAGGCACGGTCGCGGGCAAGGTGGTGCTGGTCACCGGCGGCAGCTCGGGCATCGGCCTGGCGGCCGCGCACAAGTTCGCCGAAGCGGGCGCGACCACCCTCATCTGCGGCCGGGACCCCGACAAGCTCGACGAAGCCTGCAAGGAAGCGCAGGCCCGGGGCTACGCCTTCGTCGCCTACGCGGTGGACATCGCCGACCTGGCCGACTGCGATCGCTTCACCCAGCTCGTGATCGCCAACCACGGCGGCGTCGACTTCCTGGTGAACAACGCCGGCCGCAGCATCCGCCGCGCGATCGAGAGCAGCTACGACCGCTTCCACGATTTCGAGCGCACGATGCAGCTCAACTACTTCGGCTGCCTGCGCGTGACGATGGGCCTGCTGCCGGGCATGGTGCAGAAACGCAAGGGCCATGTCGTCAACATCAGCTCGATCGGGGTGCTGACGAACGCGCCGCGCTTCTCGGCCTACGTGGCCAGCAAGGCCGCGCTCGACGCCTGGACGCGCTGCGCCAGCAGCGAGTTCGCCGACCAGGGCGTGACCTTCACCACCATCAACATGCCGCTGGTGCGCACGCCGATGATCGCACCCACCCAGCTCTACAACAACGTGCCGACCTTGGCCCCCGAAGAGGCGGCCGACCTGATCGCGCAGGCCTGCATCGGCAAGCCGGTGCGCATCGCCACCCGGCTGGGCATCGCCGGCGAGTTGCTGCACGCGCTGCTGCCCCGGGTGGCGCAGATCGGCATGAACACCAGCTTCCGGATGTTCCCCGATTCGTCGGCGGCCAAGGGCAGCAAGGGCGAGAAAGGCGACAAGCACGCCAAGCCTCAACTCAGCGCCGAAGCGGTGGCGCTGCAGCAGCTGATGCGCGGCATCCACTTCTAGCACCGTCGCGCCGCCGCAGCCCTGTGCGCGAGACCCTGGGACCGGACCGGTTGCCGGCGCTGCCGGATTTCAGGCCGCGCCTGCGTGCCGGCGTGCTGGAGTTTCCGGTCCACCACGTGCGCGGCGGCACCTCCACCGGACTCGTGCTGGCCGAGCGGCTGGCCCCGGCGGCGACGGCGCTGCGCGAAGAGCTGCTGCGCCACCTGCTGGGCACGCCGTTGCAGGGGCGGCACCCCGGCAACCGCCAGATCACGGGCCTGGGCCGCGGCACGGCCACCAGCAACAAGGTCTTCTTCGTCGATGCCGAGCCGGGCGATGGCGCGCCGCGCCTGGTCAGCACGCTGGCGCAGGGGGCGGCCGAGCACGGCGACATCGACTGGAGCGTCAATTGCGGCAACCTGTCGGCCGCGCTGCCGCTGTGGGCGCTGGACGTGGGCCTGGCGCTGCGCGAAGACGGCGACGGCACGCAGGCGATCGACATCCGCAACACCAACACCGGCGTGCTGACGACGGCGCGCGTGCGGCGCCACGCCGACGGCCGCTTCACCGATACAGAGATCCCGGGCGTGGACGGCGCCTTCCCGGCCGTCGACCTGTTCCTGCACGACCCGGTCGGCGCCAAGACCGGCCGGCTGCTGCCCACGGGTCAGGCGCTGGACGTTGTGGGCGGGCACCGCGTCTCCTGCGTCGACGTGGCGGTGCCGATGGTGATCGCCGACGCGGCCGGGTTCGGCAAGACGGCGCACGAGCCGATCGCCGCGCTCGAGGCCGACCGCGACTTCATGGACGCATTGCGCCGCGTGTGGGTGGCCGCCGGCCTGCGCATGGGGCTGGCGCGGGGCGACGGCCGGCCCCTGTCCGAGGCCGAGCTGCAGCGCAGCGAGACCGTGCCCAAGGTGTGCATCGTGGGCGCGCCGCGGGGCGCGGGGGCGCTGTCGGTGCGCTACTTCACGCCGCAGAGCGGCCACGCCACGCTGGCCGTCTCGGGCGGCTGCTGCCTGGCGGCGGCGGCACTGATCCCGGGCACGGTGGCACAGCACCTGGCGCGCGGCCTGCCTGCGCCCGGCGCCGGGTGGCGCGAGATCGGGGTCGGCCTGGAGCACCCCGCCGGCACGCTGGACACCACCGTGGTGGTGCGCGCCGAGGGCCACGGCATCGCCGTGCGCAGTGCCGCCTACCGGCGCAGCGCGCAGATCCTGCTGCGCGGGCAGGTTCCGCTGTACCGCGCCTCGGCCGCGCTGCGGCAGGCGCTGCTCGGACCGGCCGGCTGAGCGTTCAGCGCGCCAGCTCGAGCACCAGCTTGCCGAAGTTCTCGCCCGTGAACAGCCGCGTCAGCGTGGCCGGGAAGGCGGCCACGCCGCCGCCCACCACGTCTTCCTTGCTCTTCATCCGGCCGTCCTTCAGGTAGCCGGCCAGCTCGGCCACCGCCACGGGGTACCGGTCGGCGTAGTCGAAGACGACGATGCCTTCCATGCGCGCGCGGTTCACCAGCAGGCTGAGGTAGTTCTTCGGGCCCTGCACGGCGCTGGTGGCGTTGTACTGGCTGATGGCGCCGCAGATGATGATCCGCGCCCTGCGGTTGATGCGCGCCAGCACGGCATCGAGGATGTCGCCGCCGACGTTGTCGAAGTACACGTCCACGCCCTGCGGGCAATGCTGCTTCAGGCCTTCGCGCACGGCGTCCCAGCGCTCCGCGCCGGCCGGCGCCGCGGCCTTGTAGTCGATGCAGGCGTCGAAGCCCAGCTCCTGCACGACCCACGCGCACTTGGCCGCGCCGCCGGCGATGCCCACCACGCGGCAGCCCTTGATGCGGGCCAACTGGCCCACCGTCTGGCCCACGGCGCCCGCCGCGCCCGAGACCACCACCGTCTCGCCCGGCTGGGGCCGGCCGACATCGAGCAGCCCGAAGTAGGCCGTCATGCCGGGCATGCCCAGCACGTTGAGCCATTGCGTCACGCTGCCGGCCGCGAGGTCGATCCGGGCCAGGCCCGAGCGCTGCACCTGGGCGGCCGGCAGGCACCAGTATTCCTGCACGCCGGGGGCGCCGCTGACGAGGTCGCCGACCGCGAAGCCCGGGTGGCGCGAGGCGATCACGCGGCCCACGCCGCCGGCCCGCATGACCTCGCCCAGGCCCACCGGCGGGATGTAGCTCCTGCCCTCGTTCATCCAGCCGCGCATCGCTGGGTCGAGCGACAGGGCCAGCACCTGCACCAGCACGCCGCCCGCCTCGGGCTCGGCCACGGGCTCGTGGGTGAACTGCCAGTCGCCCGGCTTGGGCAGGCCCACCGGCCGTGCGGCCAGGCGCACTTGGTGGTTGACGAGCGAGGTGATGGCAACGGTCATGGCAGTCTCCAGCAGGGGTGAACGCGGCGGATCGCCCGCGCGAAATGGATCGGGCCCGGCGCGATGGCCGCGGGCAGGGAACGAATGAAGGGGACGCTGTCTCCGGGGTGGTCGGGATCGGTCTCGAACGAAGGCTCGGTCAGCCAGGGGCCCCGGTGCAGCGGTGCACCTCCACCGTGACGTGGCGCAACGGCGCCACCGCGTCCAGGCGCTGGCGGTAGTCGGCCGCCGCCAGCGGCCGGTCGGCCACCACCGACAGCGCGGCGCACCAGGCCTGCGCGCCCACCTGCCACACGTGCAGGTCGGCCACCTTGGCGTCGCCGTCGGCTTCGATCAGGTCGCGCACGCGCTGCACCAGCGCCGGGTCTTCGGTGGCATCGACGAGCGCGCGCGCGGTGCCGCCCAGCACGCTCCAGGCCCATTGCCCGATGACGACGGCGCCCACCAGGGCCACCGCCGGGTCGAGCCAGGCCAGGCCGAACCAGGCGCCGCCGGCCAGCGCCGCGATCGCCAGCAGCGAGGTCACGGCGTCGGCGATGACGTGGATGTAGGCGGCGCTGAAGTTGTGGTCGTGGCGATGGTGGGCCGCATGGCCGTGGCCGTGGCCGTGGCCGTGATCATGGCCATGATCGTGCGCGGGGCCGTGCCCGGGAGCGCCTTCGTCGTGCGTGGCCCGGCCGCGCGACAGCAGCCACACGCTGGCGATGTTCACCAGCAGGCCGCTGAAGGCGACCACCAGCGCCTGCGTGTAGTCCACCGGGCGCGGATGGCGCAGCGTGCTCACGCCCTCCCAGGCCAGCCACAGTGCCACGCCCATCAGCACCAGGCCGCTGGTGTAGGCGGCCAGCACCTCGATCTTCCAGCCGCCGAAGGCGTAGCCGGCCGCACCGCCGGCCGGTGCGGCCCCGGGCGTGAGCGTCGCCCGCTGCGTGCTGGCGCGGTGGGACAGCCGATAGGCCAGCACCGCGCCGCCCAGCGCCAGCGCATGGGTACCCATGTGCCAGCCATCTGCCGTGAGCGCCAGCGATCCGGTCCACCAGCCCACCACCAGCTCCAGCAGCATCGTCACCAGCGTCAGCGCGGTGACGGCCGCCAGCGCGCGCTCGCGCCGGCGCCGACCACCATCGGCGAAGGCGTGGCTGTGGGCGTAGGGCTGCAGGTCGTGCGTGTGCATGGCGGGGACGTCGGGCTGGGGTGGCGTGGGCGGTTCGGGTCGGCTCGCAGCGGGTTCGGGACCGGCTCGCGCCCTCAAGGCGCCTTGCTCAGCGCCGTGATGGTGTAGCGGCCGTCGATGCGCGCGGCCTCGAAGCGCACCCGGTCGCCCGGCGCCAGGCCATCCAGCAGGCCCGCATCGCGGACGTGGAAGACCATGATCATCGGCGGCATGTCGAGGTTGGGCACGCCGCCGTGCTTGATGGTGATGCGGCTGCCGGCCTTGTCGACCTTGATCACCTCGCCGGTGGCCGTGGCGCCTTGCGCCCGGGCGCTGAGGGCCAACCCGGCGGTGCCGGCTGCGAGGGCGGCAGCCGCAGCGGCGAAGATGACCTGGCGTCGGTGCATGTGCTGCATGTGCTGCATGGGCGCTCTCCTGGCGGTGCCTGAACGAGGGCCAGAGTGTGCCGCAGACCCGCGGCACCCACCGTGCGCTGCCGCTGCGGCCGGGTTTCTACAATCGCAGCGCCCTCACAGACTCGCCGCCGCGCCATGAGCACCGATCCCGACCTGGCCCACATCCGCCCGCGCGACCAGGCCGAGATCCTGGCCCAGGCGCTGCCCTACATCCGCAGGTACCACGGCAAGACGCTGGTCATCAAGTACGGCGGCAACGCCATGACCGACCCGGCGCTGCAGCAGGATTTCGCCGAAGACGTGGTGCTGCTCAAGCTGGTGGGCATGAACCCGATCGTGGTCCACGGCGGCGGACCCCAGATCGACGAGGCGCTGTCGCGCCTGGGCAAGAAGGGCACCTTCATCCAGGGCATGCGCGTGACCGACGAAGAGACGATGGAAGTCGTCGAATGGGTGCTGGGCGGCGAGGTGCAGCAGGACATCGTGGGCCTGATCAACGCCGCCGGCGGCAAGGCGGTGGGCCTGACCGGGCGCGACGGCGGGCTGATCCGCGCCCGCAAGCTGAAGATGCTGGACAAGGACGACCCGACCAAGGAACACGACATCGGCCAGGTGGGCGAGATCACCGCCATCGACCCGAGCGTGGTGCAGGCGCTGCAGGACGACCAGTTCATCCCCGTCATCAGCCCGATCGGCTTCGGCGAGCGCAACGAAAGCTACAACATCAATGCCGATCTGGTGGCGGCCAAGCTGGCCACGGTGCTGAAGGCCGAGAAGCTGCTGCTGCTGACCAACACGCCCGGCGTGCTGAACAAGGCTGGCGAGCTGCTGACGAACCTGAGCGCGCGCGAAATCGACGAGCTCTTCGCCGACGGCACGATCAGCGGCGGCATGCTGCCCAAGATCAGCGGCGCGCTCGACGCCGCCAAGAGCGGCGTGAACGCGGTGCACATCATCGACGGCCGGGTGCCCCACGCGATGCTGCTGGAGATCCTGACCGACCAGGCCTACGGCACGATGATCCGCTCGCACTGAGAGCCGCCGCCGCGTGGGCACGTCGGACACGGTCTGGCTGTTCGACCTGGACGACACGCTGCACGACGCCACGGGCGCCGTGATGGGCGAGTTGCGGCAGGCGATGGGCGCCTACATCGAAGAGCACCTGCGGCTGACGCGCGCCGAGTCGGATGCGTTGCGCCGCCACTACTGGCTGCGCTACGGCGCCACGCTGCTGGGGCTGGTGCGCCACCACGGCGTGCGCGCCGCGCATTTCCTGCACCAGACGCACCGCCTGCCGGGGCTCGAGCGGCGCGTGCGCGGCCACCCGCACGACCTGGCGGCGCTGGCCGCGCTGCCGGGCCGCAAGGTGCTGCTGACGAACGCCCCGGCCGCCTACGCCGCGCGCGTGCTGGGGGTGCTGGGCATCGCCCGGGTGTTCGAACGCATCCTGACCATCGAGGACATGCGGCTCTTCGGCGACCTGCGGCCCAAACCCGACGCGCGCATGCTGCGCGTGGTCGCGGCCCGCCTGGGCGTGCCGCCGGCGCGCTGCGTGCTCGTCGAGGACACGCTGGTGCACCAGCGCGCCGCACGCCGCGTGGGCATGGGCACGGTGTGGATGCAGCGCTGGATCGCGGGCGAAGCCACGGGCCAGCGGCTGCGGCGCAGGCCGCCGTATGTGGACCGCCGGGTGCACCGGCTGCGCGACCTGCACCGGGCCGGACCACGTCGCGCGTAGCGTGCCGATGTCAGTGTTTACCTGCAAGCAATGGGCCGCAGACGCTGTGCCAGAATGAACCGCTACCCCACCGCCATGCCTGCCGACTCGATGTCCGCCCTGCCCGAATCCTTGCCGCCGGTCGCACTGCCCCCGGTCGGCACCGAGCAGCAGACCCCGGTCGCAGCCACCGCCACCGCCGCGGCCACGGCGGCCGCCCCCGAGCCCGTGCGCAAGCGCCCCCGCCCTGGCGAGCGCCGGGTGCAGATCCTGCAAACCCTGGCCGGCATGCTCGAGCAGCCCGGCGCCGAGCGCATCACCACCGCCGCGCTGGCGGCCCGGCTCGAGGTCAGCGAGGCCGCGCTGTACCGGCACTTCGCGAGCAAGGCGCAGATGTTCGAGGGCTTGATCGAGTTCATCGAGTCCAGCGTCTTCACCCTGGTCAACCAGATCACCGAGCGAGAGCCGCTGGGCGCGCTGCAGGCGCAGAAGATCGTGACCATGCTGTTGCAGTTCGGCGAGAAGAACCCGGGCATGACGCGCGTGATGGTGGGCGATGCGCTGGTGTTCGAGCACGAGCGCCTGATCGCGCGCATGAACCAGTTCTTCGACCGCGTCGAATCGCAGCTGCGCGCAAGCCTGCGCAGCGCCTTCGAAGCCGCCGGCTCCAGCACGCCCACGGTCGATGCGCAGGCCCTGGCGTCGGCCCTTACCTCGCTGGCGCTGGGTCGCCTGCAGCGCTACGCGCGATCGGGTTTCAAGCGCGCACCCACCGAACACCTGGAGCCGGCGCTGCAACGCCTGACGGCCTGAGGCGCGCCGGCTGCGGTGCATCCAGCCATCGGCGCCACGCGCCGATGGGAGTTGCAGTGGATGGTGGAACCGGGGGGAATCGAACCCCCGTCCGCAAGCCATCGCCGGACGGTTCTACATGCGTAGCTGTCTGATTTGAATTTAAGAGCGCAGGTCGCGCAGCAGCACGCTACCTTTGCCCCGAGTCATTTGGTTTTAGGCCCGCAATGAATGACACATTGCAGGACGAGCCTATGTGAATGACCTCGCAGTCTTCGGTCTTGCGACCTCAGACCCAGCCCATAGGCCAGCTGTTGCGAGGCTCACCGGTTTTAAGCGGCGAGGGCGTACGTTTGATCGTTCGCAGTTACTTTGTTTCCAGTGGATTTACGAGCGAACTGGTGCTCGGCATGCCCCGCGCCGACTCCGTACCCACGTCGAAGCCAGGTCGGTCCCAAGTAGCCGATGTTAGGCCAGTTCGAGCCAGTTCAAGAGTTGGGCGGGATGCTCGAGCACGCCGTCGGCACCCCAGGCGTGCACCGGCTGATCGGGCCCGAGGTAGCCCCAGGCCGCGGCCAGCGCCCCCATGCCGGCGGCGCGCGCGGCCTGCATGTCGCGCGGATCGTCGCCGACGTAGACGCAGGCCTGCGGCGCGTGGCCGAGCAGCCGCGCCGCCTCGAGCAGCGGCGCGGGATGCGGCTTGGCGTGCGCCGTGCTGTCGCCGCCCACCAGAGCCCGGGCACGCGGCAGCAATCCCAGCGCCTGCGCCACCGGATGGGCCAGGCGCAGCGCCTTGTTGGTGACGATGCCCCAGGGCACCGCATGCCGGTCCAGCGTGTCGAGCAGGGCCGGCGCCGCCTCGAAAGGCCGCGTCAGCACCAGCATGCGCGCTTCGTAGCGCTGCAGGAATTCGTGGCGCAGCGCCTCGTACCCGGCGTCGCCCGGGTGCATGGCCAGCGCGGCGCCCAGCATGCCGCGCGCGCCCGAGCCCGCGTGCGGGCGCAGCTGCGCAAAAGGCAGCGCCGGCAGCTGGCGCCGGCCCCGCATCTCGTTGGCCGCGGCGGCGAGGTCGGGTGCGCTGTCGATGAGCGTGCCGTCCAGGTCGAACAGCACCGCGGCCAGGCCGGCTCTCACGCCGGCTTGCGGCAGGCCACGAGGTAGTTGACGCTGGTGTCGGCCGACAGCCAATAGCGCCGCGTCAGCGGGTGGTACTGCAGGCCGCGCGTGGCGTGCAGGTCGAGTCCGGCCTCGCGCGACCAGCGGGCCAGCTCGCTCGGCCGGATGAAGCGCGCGTACTCGTGGGTGCCGCGTGGCAGCAGGCGCAGCAGGTACTCGGCACCGACGATCGCGAACAGGAACGACTTGGGATTGCGATTGAGGGTGGAGAAGAACACCCACCCCCCGGGCCGGGCCAGCGCCGCGCAGGCGCGCACGACCGCGGCCGGGTCGGGCACATGCTCGAGCATCTCCATGCAGGTGACGACGTCGAAGGCGCCGGGCTGCTCGAGCGCCAGTGCCTCGGTGGCGATCTCCCGGTACGCCACGTTGGCGATGCCCGCATCCAGCGCGTGCAGGCGCGCAACGCCCAAGGGCCGGGCCGCCAGATCGATGCCGGTGACCTGTGCGGCGCGCGCTGCCATGGCCTCGGCCAGGATGCCGCCGCCGCAGCCCACGTCGAGCGCCGTCTTGCCGCGCAGGTCGGCCAGGCCGTCGATCCAGGCCAGGCGCAGCGGGTTGATCTGGTGCAGTGGCCGGAACTCGCTTTCGGGGTCCCACCAGCGGTGGGCGAGTTCGCTGAATTTGGCCAGTTCCTGCGCGTCGACATTGCTCATGCGTCGGATGGTAGCGAGGGCATCGCCGGTGCGCCGCCCTGAAACGACAAACCCCGCCGGAGCGGGGTTTGCAGAGCCGAGTCGGGGGCCGCGCAGGCGGCCCGCCGGCCCGGGTCAGGGCTTGCTGCGGGTGCCCACCACTTCGACTTCCACGCGCCGGTTCTTGGCGCGGCCGGCAGCCGTCTTGTTGTCGGCGACCGGGTCCTTGGCGCCCTTGCCTTCGGTGTAGACGCGGTTCGGCTCGATGCCCTTGTCGACCAGGTACTTCTTGACCGCATCGGCGCGCCGCACCGACAACGCCTGGTTGTAGCCGGCGGTACCGATGGAGTCGGTGTAGCCGGTGGCGATGAT
>JAGWLO010000126.1 GCA_028872015.1 Burkholderiales bacterium
CGCATGCGGCAGTGGAACGAGCGCGATGTGCCGGGCGTGAAGACCGGCTTCGCGCTGCAGGGCACGCCGGCGGATGCGGCCATCGTGGGCGTCGGCGTGGCGCGCGTGCTGCAGTTGTGCGGCGCGCTCGACGTGCCGGATTGCATGGCACCGGGCCGCGGACGGCCGGCTGGCGCCGACCGGCCGCCGGGCGCCAAGCCGCCCGCTGCCTTGCCGGCCGACATTGCTGCACTGACGCGGCTGGACGCGCCAGACGGCGCCGCGCCGCCCAAGGCCGGCGCGCGCATCGAGCTGCTGTCCAGCAGCGCGCGCGGCGCGCCCAACGTGGCGGCGCTGGACGTGGTGGCCGCCGAGAACCAGGGCTTCAAGGAACTGGACGACGTGTCCGTCATCGTGCATCTGGCCCAGGCGCAGCAGCTGGTGTTCGGCCGCCGCACGCCGCAGGCCACGGCCATCATGATCCTGCTGCGGCACACCGCCGACCAGGCGCCGGCCGAAGCCCGG
This sequence comes from Burkholderiales bacterium, assembly GCA_028872015.1. Taxonomy (GTDB): domain Bacteria; phylum Pseudomonadota; class Gammaproteobacteria; order Burkholderiales; family Burkholderiaceae_C; genus Rubrivivax. The sequence goes on from JAGWLO010000126.1 coordinate 505, forward strand.
GTGCGCGAGATCCTGGCCGCCTGGCACGCGCCGGGCGGCGGTGCGCCGCAGCCGCTGGTGGTGCGGACCTTCGGCGAGCTGAACCCGTTCTACGTGCAGAGCGAGCAGCTGTTCAACGTGATCTTCGATTTCATCTTCGCACTTATCGGCGCTATCGTGCTGTTCACGGTGGGCAACACGATGAACACGGCGGTGGTGGAGCGGACGGTGGAGATCGGCACCCTGCGTGCCATCGGGCTGCGCCAGTCGGGCGTTCGGCGCCTCTTCGTCGCCGAAGGTTTCGTGCTGGGCTGCGTGGGCGCGGCCACCGGCATCGTCTCGGCGGTCGTGCTGGGCTTCGCCGTCAATCACTCGGGCCTGACCTGGCTGCCGCCGGCGAGCTCGCAGCGGCTGCCGCTGCAGTTGCGCGTGCTCGGCGACTGGCCCACGGTCGTGGTGGCGGCTCTGGCGTTGGTGGCCGTGGCCACGGCATCGGCCTGGTGGCCGGCGCGGCGCGCGGCGCGGCTGAACGTGGTGGAGGCGCTGCGTCATGCCTGAGGCGAGCCGCCCGGCTGCGCCGCCCATCGACGCCGGCCGAAGGCGGGGCCTGCTCGGGGCAGCGGCGACAGTGCTGGGCCTGGCCGCCGCTGGGCGCGCTGCCCGGGCGGCCCCGGACCCACAGGCCCTGCTGGCCGCCAGCGACGCCATCCGCAACCCCACGCGGCCGTTCCGCGTCACGGTCACCCTCACCGATTTCGAGAAGGGTGTGCAGGTCAGCAGCACGACGCTGATCAGCTACGCCCGCACCCTGCAGGCCGGCGGCCAGTTCGTCAGCCTGCTGCGCTTCGAGCAGCCCCTGCGCGACGCCGGCAAGGTGATGCTGAAGAACGGCAGCGACCTCTGGTTCTACGACCCCGGCACCAAGGCCGCAGTGCGCATCTCGCCGCAGCAACGGCTGACCGGCCAGGCGGCCAACGGCGACGTGGTGACGGTGAACTTCGCGCGCGACTACCGGGCCAGCATTGCCGCAGAAGAAGACATCGTCGACGGCGAACGCAAGACCCGCCGCGCCTACAAGCTGCAGCTCAAGGCTGCCAGCGACGACGCCACCTACGGCAGCATCGAGCTCTGGATCGATGCCGCCAGCCACGCGCCGCTGAAGGCACGCTTCTACGCCGAGACCGGCCGGCTGCTGAAGACCGCCTACTACCGCAAGTTTCAGCCGCAGCTCGGCGCCGACCGCCCGACCGAGACCGTGATCATCGACGGCATCGAGCCGCAGTCGGTCACGCTCGTGCAGTTGTCGGGCTATGCCTGGCGCGACGCCCCCGCCAGCTGGTTCCAGCGCGATTACCTGCCCCGATTCACGGCCGAATAGACCGCCCCGGCGACCCTGACGCATGACCCCATCCCGCGCCTTTCTCCTCAACGCCTTTCGCAGCGCCTTTTGCAGCGCCGCTTGCTGCGCGGCCCTGTCGGCGCAGGCCGACCCGGCCGGCGCGCCGTCCCCGGCACCCGACGACAGCGATGCCCTGTCGCTGCAGGCCACGCCGGCGCCGCAGGCCGCCACGCCGCCCTGGCGGGCCGCGTTCGAGATCGGCGTCGGCCGGATCGACCAGCGCTTGCCCGATGCGCGCCGCAGCGGACGCCGGGCCTCGATCGATTTGCGGTACGCGGCGCCGATCGACGAAGCCTGGCGCTTCTCGCTGTCCGACCGGCTCGACGACGTGCACCCGGCCCCGCAGGGCCAGCGCAGCACCGTCAACAGCCTGCGCGAAGCCTTCGTGAGCTGGCAGCCGCCGGGCGGCGCCAGCTCGCTCGACCTCGGCCGCGTCAACCTGCGCCTGGGGCCGGCCTACGGCTACAACCCCACCGACTATTTCCGCCGCGATGCACTGCGCAGCATCACCACGGCCGACCCCGTGACCCTGCGCGAGCTGCGGCTGGGCACGGTGATGGCCCGGGCCAGCGAGCTCTGGGACGGCGGCGGCGTCTCGCTGGCACTCGCGCCGAAGCTGCAATCGGCGCCGGACCTACGGCCTGCTTCGCTCGACCTGGGCGCCACCAACGGCAGCAGCCGCGGCCTGCTCACCGTCAACCAGCGCGCCAGCGACCGCCTCAGCGGCCAAGCCTCCCTGCTGCTCGAGCAGGGCCAGGCCGCCACCGTGGGTCTGAGCGCCAGCGCCCTGGCGACCGATGCGCTGGTGGCTTACGGCGAGTGGGCCTCGGTCAAGTCGACGAGCCTGGCCGACCGGGCGCTCGGGGTGACCGGCCCTGCCCGACGGTTCCAGCAGGCGGCGCTGGGCCTGACCTACACCTTGCCCAGCTCCCTGGCCTTGACCCTGGAGGCCGAGTACAACGGCGCGGGCCTGGACCGAGACGGCTGGAGCCGGGTGCTGGCATCGGGTCCGGCGGGCTATCAGCGCTACCTGGCGCTGACCCAGCCCAGCCAGGAGCTGGGAGCTCGCCAGGCCTGGCTGGTGTACCTGACCCAGAAGGGCCTGGGCCTGAAGCAGCTCGACCTGACGGCCTTCGTGCGCACCAACGCGGTCGACCACAGCCGGCTGGCCTGGGCCGAGCTGCGCTACCACTGGCAGCGCTTCGATGCAGCGCTGCAGTGGCAGCGCAGCGACGGCGGGGCCGCCTCGGAGTACGGGCTGATGCCCTACCGCCAGGTGGTGCAGCTGGTGGGCGTGTTCTTCCTGTAGCGCTGCGCCGCAGCCGAGTGCGGCCAGAGGGAGAGCCGGCGCCTACAGCGTCTGCATCAGCTTGCTCACCTCGGCCTGATCGGCAAAGCGGCCGCCCAGGGCGGCCAGCTTCTCCAGCTCGGCCTTGGCCTGGGCCCGGTCGCCCGTGGCGATCAGCAGCCGCGCCAGGTTGAGCCGGTAGCCGGGCACGTCGGGCGCTGCGGCCACGGCCTTCTTCTGCCAGACCAGGGCCTGGTCGGGCTTGCCGTCGGCGGCGAGCACGGTGGCCAGGGTGTCCTGCAGTCCGGGCTGGTCGGGCAGCAGCTGGTTCGCCTTCTCGGCCAGCGGCAGGGCGCCGGGTTCCTTGCGCTGCGACATCAGCCAGGCGATGTTGTTCATCAGCACCGCGTTCTGCGGCATCAGCGCCAGCGCCTGGCGGTAGCGCGACTCTGCCGTTGCGTAGTCCTTTCGATCCATCGCCATCGAGCCCAGATGGAAGAGAAATTCGCCATCCCGGGGATGGTCGCGCATCCAGGCCGCCGCGAACTGCTCGGCGTCGGCAGGCTTGCCGGCGAGCACATACAGCGCCTGAAGGCGCTTGGCGACGGCCGTGGACGGCTGCCGCTCGAGCGCGGTCTTCAACGACGCGATGGCCGCCGGCCAGTCATGCTGGCTCAGATGAATGTCGGCTTCCAGCACGAAGCCCGCCGCTTCCGTGGGGCGCTGGGTCTGTACGTCCCGTGCCACCTTGAGCGCGGCCGGCACTTGCTTGCGCGCCAATTCGATCTGGACCAGCCGGCCCTGCGCGACCAGCAGTTGCGGCGCCGTCTCCAGGGCCTTGTGCAGGCTGCTGGCCGCCGAGTTGTAGTCCTTGGCCTTGGTGTAAATGTCGGCCAGGCGCAGAAAGGGCTCGGGTGACTTCGACAGCGTGGCCGATTTCTGGAAAGTGCTGATCGCCTGCTGAATGTCGCCGGCGGCCCACTGCGCACGGCCCAACGCATCGAGCACGGGCAGGCTGTCGGGCATCGCGGCGGCCGCGGACTGGGCCGCGGCCAGCGCTTCGTTGGCCCGGCGGGCAACGAGAAAGTGCTCGACCAGGGCCAGCCGGGGCGCGGCCTCTTCTGGGTTCGCAGCAATCGCATCCTTCAGCATCGCCTCCACCTCCTCGGGCTTGGCGCCGCTTTGCTGCCGAACGGCGGCCAGCTCGAGTCGGGCCGCAACGCTTCGCGGCTCCCGGGCAATGAAGGCTTCCAGGCGCCTGCGCGCGTCCTCGGGCTTCTTCTGCGCCATGTCCAGCGCCGCCAGCTCGGCCACAGCGGGGTAATAGACCGGGTCAGCCACCAGGGCCTGCTCGAAGCTGGCCCGCGCGGCGGTCATGTCCTTGCTCAGGACCTGGATGCGGCCCCGCAGCAGGCTGGGCAGGGGCTTGCCGGGCTCCTTGGCCTGGAGCCGGCTCACGGCCTGCAAGGCCTGGGGCCATTGCTGCTTTCGCACCAAGGCGCTGATCAGCGCGAGGTCGGCGAAGCTGGTGGTGTCGGTGGCCGCCAGCGCCTCGAGCTGCGAAAAGGCTGCCGCGCTGTCGCCCTTGCCTGCCTGCAGCAGGGCCAGCGCCACCTTGGCCTTCACGTCGTCTGGGGCCGCCTTGGCGGCAAGCCCGTAATACTTCTCGGCTTGCCCACTGTCTCCCGATTGCAGGTACGCCTCAGCCACCATGCCCAAGGCCGGGCCGTCCGCCTTGGGGCCCTGCACGAGAGGCTGCAACACCTTGATGGCCTTGCCCGGCTCCCCGGCCCGCAAGTCGGCCTGGGCCAGCAAACGCCGGGACAGGGGCGAATCGGGCTGAATCTGGAGCGCCTGGGCCAGATGAGTCTGCGCCAGCGCCACCAGACCGCTGTCGAGCTCGATCGCGCCGGCCAGCTGCAGTGCCGGCGGGTACTGGGGAGCCACGCGCAGCAACTGGTCCGCGCCGTCTCGCGCGTGCTTGAGGTCGCCTTCGATCCAGGCCAGCTGAACCTGGTAATACTGCGCCTGGAAGCTGCCCGGGAAGTTCTGGGCCAGCGCCTTGACCTGCGCCTTGAATCCGGGGATGTCCTTTTTCGCCAGCATCAGCTGCGTCATTGCCAGGCGGGCCTGCAAGTTGCGCGGATCCGCCGCCAGCGCCCGCCCAAACGCATCCGCTGCGCCGCTCAAGTCGCCCTTGCCGGCCCACAGCAATTCGCCCTCGAGCTCGAGCGCAGCACCAGACTTTGGGACATCGGCAATCACGGCGCGCACGGCCGCCAGGGCCTGATCGAAGTCGCCCTTGCCCGCCGTCAGCCGCACCTGCAGCAGCCGCGCATCGACGTTGTTCGGGTCGAGCTGCAGCGCCGCCGCCACCATCGCCTGGCAGCGGTCGATCTGGCCCAGCGCCACGTAGGC
>JAGWLO010000051.1 GCA_028872015.1 Burkholderiales bacterium
GAGATCGTGGCCAGCGTGCAGCGCGTGTCCGACATCATCGGCGAGATCAGCGCCGCCACCGGCGAGCAGAGCACCGGCATCGCCCAGGTCAACGTCGCCATCGCCCAGCTCGACCAGGCCACGCAGCAGAACGCCGCGCTGGTGGAGGAAGGCGCTGCCGCTGCCGAGAGCCTGCGCGAGCAGGCCGGCCGGCTGTCGCAGGTCGTCAGCCGCTTCCAGCTCGCCGCCGGCCCGGGCACCGCCCTCGCCGCGCCCGGGCCGTTGGCCGCCAGGCGGCCCGCGCCGCCGGCCAAGGCGGTGGCCCAGGCCGTCGTCGCGAAGGCCCAGGCCCAGTCCCGGACCAGCCCGCGCCCCCTGCCGCCGAACGTGCCGGCGAACGTGCCGACTCTGCCGGCCTCGTCGGCCCTGCCCGCCCCAGGCGACGCCGCCGAGGGCGACTGGGAAAGCTTCTGACGCCAGCGCGCGCGGCGCGGCCTCAGACCGCGCTGGCGCGGCGCAGCGTGTCCAGCACCGGCCGGCGCAGCACCTCGCGCAGGCCCCACCAGCCGGCCGCCAGCGCCAGCAGCGCGCCGGCTGCGCTGCCGGCCAGCGGCACCCAGGGCGAGGGGTGCCACGCGAAATCGAAGGCATAGCGCGCCAGCGCCCAGCCCACCGCCACCGCGGCCAGGCCGGCCAGCAGGCCGGCCAGCGCCCCCACGCCCAGCAGCTCGGTGCGCTGCACCTGCGCCAGCAGGCGGCTGCCGGCGCCCAGGGCCCGCATGATGGCGAACTCGCGCGCGCGCATTTCGCGCGTGGCCGAGACGGCGGCGAACAGCACCACCAGCCCCGCGGCGAGCGTGAAGCCGAACAGGAACTGCACCGCCTGGATCACCTGGTCGAGCACGCGCTGCAGCTGCGCGATCGTGGCCGAGACGTCGATGCTGGTGACGTTGGGGAAATCGCGCGCCAGCCGGCTGTCGAAGCCGGCCGTCTGCGGTGCCCGGAAGGCGCTGATGTAGCTGACCGGCAGGCCGCCCAGGTCGGCGCGCGGGAACAGCACGAAGAAGTTGACCCGCATCGACGCCCAGTCGACCTTGCGCAGGCTGGTGATGCGGCCCTCGACGCGCTGGCCTGCGACGTCGAAGCGCAGCCGGTCGCCCAGCTTCAGCCCCAGTGTCTGCGCCAGCCCCTGCTCGACCGACAGCGCATCGGGCTGGTCCGGCACCCAGCGCCCGGCCACGACCTGGTTGCTGGCCGGCAGCACCGCGGCGTGGCTGAGGTTGAACTCGCGCTCGACCAGGCGGCGCGCGCGCGCATCGCTGTAGTCGGCGCCGGTCACGGGCCGGCCGTCCACCGCCACGAGCCGGCCGCGGATCATCGGGTACCAGTCGTAGCGCCGCACGCCGGCGGCTTCGATCTCGCTGCGGAAGGCCGCCGCCTGGTCAGGCTGCAGGTTGATGACGAAGCGGTTCGGCGCATCGGGCGGCGTGGCCGCGCGCCAGCTGCCGACGAGGTCGGTGCGCAGCATCACCAGCAGCAGCAGCGCCAGCAGGCCGACCGCCAGCGCCGAGACCTGCAGCACCGCGAACGCCGGCCGCGACGCGATCTGGCGCGTGGCCAGCACCAGCCAGCGCGGTGCCCGCGACTCGGGCACCGCGCGCCGCAGCAGCCGCACCGCCCCGTACGACAGCACGGCGAAGACGGCCACCGCCGCGGCGAACCCGCCCACCGCGATCAGCCCCAGCGTGAGGTCGGACGAGGCCGCCAGCAGCAACGCGGCGAAAGCCAGCGCCCCCGCCACCAGCACGCCGGCCGAGGCCGCCTTGAGCCCGCCCACGTCGCGCCGGATCACGCGCAGCGGGGGCACCCGCGCCAGTTGCAGCACCGGGGGCAGACCGAAGCCCAGCAGCAGCGTCATGCCCACGCCCAGGCCGAACAGCGCCGGCCACGGCCCCGGCGGCGGCAGCGAGGCCTCCACCAGCCCGGCGAGCAGCCAGACGAAGACGTAGTGCACCGCCAGCCCCAGCAGCACGCCGGCCGCACTGGCCAGCAGGCCCACCAGCCCGAACTGCAGCATGAAGGCGCCGGCGATGCGCCGCTGCGACAGGCCCAGCACGCGCAGCATGGCGCAGTCGTCGAGATGGCGCGCCGCGAAATCGCGCGCGGCGATGCCCACCGCCACCGCCGCCAGCAGCTCCGCCAGCAGGGCCACCAGGTTGAGGAACTTGGCCGCGCGGTCCAGCGTCTGCTGCATCTCGGGGCGGCCGCTGGCCACGCTCTCGATGCGCACGCCGCGCAGCGGCACGGCCGCGATCTGCTGGCGCACCGTGGCCAAGAAGCGCCGCACCAGCGCATCGCCGCGCGCCAGCCCCATGCCCTGCGGCGCGGCCACCGCCAGCCGGTAGTTCACGCGGCTGGCCGGCTGGATCAGGCCGGTGGCCGGCAGGTCGGCGGCGGCCAGCATCACGCGCGGCGCGAAGCTGGCGAAGCCGGTGCCGCGGTCGGGCTCGGCCACCAGGCGGCGCACGATGGTCAGCGTGGCGTCGCCCAGCAGCAGCGGATCGCCCACCTTCAGCTGCAGCACGTCCAGCAGCCCCGGGTCGACCCACACCGTGCCCGGCGCCGGGCCCTGCGCCACCGTCTGCACCGGCGCCGGCGGTGCGCCCTGCACCTGCAGCCGGCCGCGCAGCGGGTAGGCCGCGTCCACCGCCTTCACCGACACCAGCCGCGCCGCGCCGCCCTGGGCGTCGCTGGCGCGGCCCATGCTCGGGAAGGTGACCACGTGCGAGACGCGCAGGCCCAGCGCCCGCGCGTCGGCCTCGATGGCCGGCGGCAGCGCGCTGTCGCTGCTGACCACGGCATCGCCGCCCAGCAGCTGGCGCGCATCTCGCTGCAGCCCGGCACCCAGCCGGTCGGCGAAGAAGCCCACCGCCGTCAGCGCCGCCACCGCCAGCAGCACGGCCACGATCAGGAGACGCAATTCGCCGGCGCGGAAATCGCGCCGGGTCTGGCGCCAGGCCAGGGCAAAGATCGAGGGGGGCTGCAGGGCGGTCATGCGACCACGGTAGCGCATCGCCCTGACACCGACGCGGCCGGCTTGAATTGACCGTGCAGGCGGGCTGAATCCGCAGCGCGCGCCACCGCTGATGGCTCGTGCCGAGGCATTGCTGCAGGCCGCGGGCATCGCCTCGCGCCATGCGGGTTCGGCGACCTCGGCATGAACGCTCATGCCTTCGGGCCCGAGGCGGCGCGCCTGCAGCCGGCGCTGGTGGATGTCGCGACTGGCTAGACTTTCAGCCGTGAACGCGCCACACCGCCAACCCACCGCACCGCGGCAGCTCCGCGCTGCGTGGCTGCTCGGCCTGGTGCTGGCGCTGCTGCTGCACAACGCCGTCGCCCTGCGCCACGGGCTGGCCATGGCCGGCGGCCTGGAGGTGTGCTCGGCCAGCGGACCGGTGCGTCTGGATGCCCAGGGCCACCCGCTGCCCGACGGTGGCGCGTCGCATCACGACTGTTGCCTGGGTGTGCCGCTGACGCCGCCCAGTTCGGCGCCGACGATCGCTCTCGCGCCGGCCGACGGCGCCCTGCCGATCGAGCGACCTGCATCGCCTCGGCAGGCTGCAACCTGGCTCGCTCCGCTGTCGCGGGGTCCGCCGACGCAAGCCTGAACACGCCACCGCCAGCCGGCCCGCACGGGCCGACTGGCCCCTGTTCAGCGCCGGCTGAAGTCACAGACGGCCGGCATCGCCTGCGAGTGCGCCTTGAAACCACCCTCCCTACCCACGGCGGCGGCGGCCCTGCTGACCGCCGCCTCGCTGCCCGCGCTGGCCTGTTCCAGCTGCGGTTGCACCCTCAACTCCGACTGGTCGACCCAGGGCCTGCACGCCGGGCCGGGCCTCAGCCTGGACCTGCGCCACGACGACGTCCCTCAGGACCAGCTGCGCCAGGGCAGCCACGGCGTCGACCCGGCGTCGTTCGGCGTACCTGCCGAGCAGGAGATCCAGCACCGCACCTTCGACCGCATCACCACGCTGTCGCTGGATGCCGGCTTCGACCGGGGCTTCGGGCTCAACCTTCAGCTGCCCTGGATCGACCGCCGTCACGACACGCTGGCCGAGAACGACACCGAGCGCTCGGCCTCGCGCTCCAACAGCCTGGGCGATGTGCGCGTGGTCGGGCGCTGGCAAGGCGACCCGATGACGCAGCGCTGGGGCCTCCAACTCGGCCTGAAGCTGGCCACCGGCGCCACCGACGTGAAATTCAGCGCCGGCCCCCAGGCCGGGCAGCCGCTGGACCGCGGCCTGCAACCAGGCACCGGCTCGACCGACCTGCTGCTGGGAGCCTTCACGTTCGGCAGCCTGACGCCGCATGTCGACTATTTCGCCCAGGCCCTGCTGCAGCACGCCCTCGCGTCGAAGGCCCAGTTCAAGCCCGGCCCGTCGCTGGGCATCAGCACCGGGTTGCGCTGGGTCGGCGACAGCGCCTGGGTGCCGGCGCTGCAGATCAACCTGCGCCACGAGGAGCGCGAGTCGGGCGCCAACGCCGACATCCCGAACTCGGGCTCGACGCGGGTCGGCCTCAGCCCGGGCCTGACCTGGGCTGCCAGCGAGCAGGTGCGCGTCTACGGCTTCGTGCAGGTGCCGATCTTCCAGCACGTGAACGGGCTGCAGCTGGCGCCGAGGTTCAGCGCCTCGGCAGGCGTGCACCTCGACTTCTAGCGGCTTCGACAGCGCGGCTCAGGCGCTGGCGAACACGGCGTCGAGCTGCGCCGTCCAGCGCGCCTTGTCGGCCGCGGGGGCGAAGCTGGCCTCGAAGCTGTTCCTGGCCAGCCGGTAGGCCTCATCGCGGCCGAGCTGCGGCAGGGCGTCGAAGGCCGCGATGTAGTTGTCGTTGACGTAGCCGCCGAAGTAGGCCGGGTCGTCGCTGTTGACGGTGGCGCACAGCCCGGCCTGCAGCAGCGCGGGCAGGCTGTGCCCGGCCATCGTGTCGTAGACGCGGAGCTTGACGTTGGACAGCGGGCACACCGTCAGCGGCATGCGCAGGGCGGCCAGCCGCTGCACCAGCGCCGGGCTCTCGATGCAGCGCACGCCGTGGTCGATGCGCTCGACCTGCAGCACGTCGAGCGCGCCCTCGATGTAGGCCGGCGGGCCTTCCTCGCCCGCATGCGCCACCCGGTGCAGCCCGAGCGCGCCGGCACGGGCGAAGACGCGCGCGAACTTCTCGGGCGGGTGGCCACGCTCGCTGCTGTCCAGGCCCACGCCGACGAAATGCTCGCGCCAGGGCAGCGCCTGCTCCAGCGTCGCGAAGGCGGCCTCTTCGCTGAGGTGGCGCAGGAAGCACAGGATCAGCCGGGCGCTGATGCCGAACTCGGCCTGCGCGCGGCGGCAGGCCCGCGCCAGGCCCAGGATCACGGCCTCGATGGGCACGCCGCGCTCGGTGTGGGTCTGGGGGTCGAAGAAGAGCTCGGCGTGGACCACGTGGTCGGCCGCGGCGCGCTCGAAGTAGGCGTGGGCCATGTCGAAGAAGTCGGCCTCCTTCAGCAGCACGCCGGCCCCGGCGTAGTAGATGTCCAGGAAGCTCTGCAGGTCGGTGAAGGCGTAGGCGGCGCGCAGGGCCGCGACGCTGGGATACGCCAGCGCCACGCCGTTGCGCGCGGCGAGCCTGAAGATGAGCTCGGGCTCGAGCGAGCCTTCGATGTGGATGTGCAGCTCGGCCTTGGGCATGCGGCGCAACAGCGCGTGCAGGGCGGCACGGTCGGGCTGGGCGGGGGCAGGGGCGAGGGAATCGGTCATGCGCAGGATCCGGGCGGTCGTCGATGCCGCGACTTTAGCCAGCGCCGTCGTCCGCCGAGCGCAGCCCGAAGCGGCGCTGCCGCCCCCAGTGGCGCTGGCCGCTGGCAAAGGCCACCCAGCCCAGCGCCGCGCCGCTGTGGCGCAGCAGCTGGAAGGTGAAGGGCTCGACCAGCGCGGCCAGCAGCGCCGGGCCCAGGCGCGCCCGCGCCGCGGCGCCCACCCAGCGCCGGTACAGGTGCACCGACCAGAGGTGGAAGCCGACGTCGAGCGCGATCTTGCTGAAGATCAGCACCGCCACCGGCGCCAGGATCGCCAGCCGCCCGGTGGCTGCGTAGAACACCAGCAGCGCAAACGCTGTCAGCCCGTACAGCGGCTGCAGGGTGTCGACGGCCTTCACCGGCAGCATCAGCGTGCCCAGCCAGCCCAGCCGCCCATCGCCCACCATGGCGCGGTACCAGTACTGCGTCTGCAGGAAGCCGCCGAACCAGCGCCGGCGCTGGCGCAGGAAGGCGCCGATGCCGCCCGGCGCCTCGGTGCGCGCCTGGGCGCCGCCCAGCACCCGGAAGCGCCAGGGGAAGCCCTGCGCCGCGGCATGCCGGCGCAGGCGGTGGACGAGCTCGTAGTCCTCGACCAGGCAGTCGGGGTCGAAGCCGCCCACGGCCAGCAGCGCCTCGCGCCGGAAGCCGGCGAAGGCGCCCGAGATCAGCAGCAGGCTGTCGAGCTGCATCCAGGCGTAGCGCGAGAGGAAGTTGCGGATGTACTCGTAGGTCTGAAACCACTCGAACACGCGCGCCGCCGCCGAAGGGCCGCACACCGGCGTGATGACCCCAGTGATGCCGGCCAGCGCCGGCTCGGCGGCGAAGGCGGCACGCACCGCGGCCACGGCGCGGCTGTCGAGCAGGGTGTCGGCATCGACCGTCAGCACCACCTCGCAGCGCAGGTGCAGCACGGCCGCGTTCAGCGCCCGCGCCTTGCCGCCGTGCGCCAGGCGCAGCCAGCGCAAACTGGGGTGGCGGGTGCTGACCTCGCTGATGGCGCCGGGCTCGGGCGCGGCCAGGCCGTACTGCGCCACCAGCAGCGCCGCGGTGCCGTCGGTCGAGCCGTCGTCGGCGATCACGATCTCGTCCGGCGGGTCGGTCTGCGCCAGCAGCGCGGCCAGCGTGACGGGCAGCACCGCGGCCTCGTCGTGGGCGGCCACGATGACGGCCAGGCGCGGCGCCGGCAAGGTGGGCCCGCCGGGCATCGGGCCAGGCGGCGCCGGCCGCAGCAGGCGCCGCGCCTGCCAGCCCACGAAGGCCAGCAGCACGGTGTCGTAGGCGATGTAGGCACCGCCCACCGACCAGGCCAGCAACCCGCCGCGCGTGAAGGCCAGCCCGAACAGCGCCGCCCACAGCGCCAGCACCACGGCATGGATGGCCACGCTGCGCCAGGGCGTGGGCGGCGGCGCGTAGCGCGGCGAGCTGCTCGCCAGCGCGTGCGCCAGCGCCTGTTCGGCGGACAGGGCAGCGTCGCAGGGGGCGGGATCGCAGGGGGCGGGGTTGGCCACGGACAGCTACAGGGCCAGGGGATCCGGCGTCGGCAGGGCGGCGCGGGATGGCGCGACCTGCCGCAAGCAGACCACGAAAGCGGCACCGGGTTCCCGCCTGGGGTCAAAATCCGGGGCATGACCGAGCACCGATACACCCGCGTGGCCGTCGTCCTGCACTGGGCGGTGGCGGTCATGATCGTGGTCAACGTGGCGCTGGCCCTGGCCGTCGACAGCCTGCCCGACGCCTGGCAGCGCCCCGTGATCGACACCCACAAGTCGATCGGCATCACGGTGCTGGGCCTGGTGCTGCTGCGCCTGCTGTGGCGCCTGGGCCACCCGCCGCCGCCGCTGCCCGCGGCCTACGCGGGCTGGGAGCGCCGGCTCTCGCACGCGGCGCACGGCTTGTTCTACCTGCTGATGCTGGCGCTGCCGCTGTCGGGCTGGCTGCACGACTCGGCCTGGAAGCTGGCCGACCGCTACCCGATGCGCTGGTTCGGGCTCTTCGAGTGGCCGCGCATCGGCTTCATGACGGCGCTGCCGCCCGACGAGAAGGCGCGCTGGCACGACCTGCTGGGCAACGTGCACACGGCCCTGGGCTACGCGCTGTACGGGCTGCTGGCGCTGCACATCGCGGGCGCGCTCAAGCACCAGTGGCTGGACCGCGAGCAGCAGCTGCAGCGGATGTCGCTGTAGCCGCGGCGCGGCCGGCCTACCAGGGCCGTGGCGTGAAGCCGCCGGCCAGCAGCACGGCGGCCTGATCGCCGTCGAGCGGGCCGCCCTGGAACCAGCCCACGCCGGCCAGCGTCATCTGGCCGGATGGGGCCTGGATGCGCTGGCCCTGCACCACCGGCCCACCCGGCCAGCGCGCGGCCGGCGCCGCCCCGCTGTCCAGCACCAACGGCAGCAGGGACGCCAGCGGCAGCGGCAGGCCGGTGAGCTCGAACCTGAACTGCGCCTGCAGACTGGCTTGGCCAGTGAGCGGATCGGCCTGGCCCGCAGCGGGCTGCGCCAAGGTCACCGTGAGCGTGAGGCGCTGGCCCAGCGCCACGATGTCGGGCACGACGACGGGCCGGAAGTCGCCCGGCGCCACCGTCCACGCGGCCCCGTCGAACTGCGCCTGGAACGCCAGCGACTGCACCTTCGGGCCGGCAAAGCCGGCGCGGGTGGAGTACAGCGTCACCTGGCCCTCGAATGCCGTGGTGATGGTCATCGAACTTCTCCTGTCGTTGAGCGGTTGCAGACGTCCTCGCGTGCGGCGACCGACGTGAGCGACACCTGGCTGTCGATCGAGCCGCCGCGTGCCGGCCGCAGGCTCACCGTCAACCGGTCGGCGTCAGTCGTCTCGGGGTCGGGGCTCAGGTCGACGATCGCGTAGCCGGCCTCGGCCGAGATCGCCAGCAATTCCATCGTCCCGTGCACGGGGGGCTCGCCCACCGCCGTCAGCCCGTCCAGCACCACCTGGTCGGGGGTCTGGTTGGCGAACGGCCAGGGCGTGTACAGCCCCGACGAGACGATGGAGACCACCGAATTCTTGCGGCCCTCGAACGTGAACCGCGTGACGCTGGACAGGTGCGAGTCGCCCGAGAGGAAGACGACGCGGCAGATCACTTCTTTGCGGATGAAGCCCAGCAGCTGCGCCGCCGAGGCCGGAAAGCCGCTCCAGGAGTCGGAACCCAGCCTGGCCGCGCCCGCGCCCGTGCCCGCGTCCTCCCGGTAGCGCTCGGGCGGCAGGATCGGCGAGGGCAGCACGATGAACTTGGCGATGTCGCGCGGCAGCTTGGCCAGGGCACCGCACAGCGCCTTCATCTCGGCCGGCGGGATGATGGTGGCGGTGCCGACGGTGCCGGCGTCGCGCGTCGAGCGCTGGGTGCGCGTGTCCACCACGAAGAACGGCAGCCCCGCCGGGTGGACGCGGTAGCTGCGCGAGGCCCGTGAGCCGGCCGGCAGCGCCACCGGGTTGAGCGCCTCCTGGTAGCGGCCGTAGGCGTCGATGCAGGCCTGCACGGCCGGCTGCTGGGGCCCGGGGGTCGAGGCCCAGCCCGGCCAGTTGTCGCACACCTCGTGGTCGTCCAGCATCGTCAGCACCGGCAGCGCCGCGGCCGTGCGCCGGAATGCCCGCATGCGCCACACCAGCTCGTAGCGCTGGTCGAGATCGTTCTCCAGCAGCGGCCGCGTGGGCTCGTGCGGCGGCCCGTCGAACAGGCCGGCCGCAGCGTCGAGGTAGACCTGGTCGCCCACCAGCAGCAGGCACTGCGGGCTGTCGGGTGCGGCCGCCTCGGCCTGCAGCCGGGCGAAGGACGCGCTGGCGGGTGCGGCATCCACCAGGCCCGGCGGGTACTGGCAGCTCGCCAGGGCGAACCGCAGGGCCGGGCGGGTGGCGTCGCGGGGTGCGACAGTACCCGCGTCGGCCGCGGCGGTGCAGCGGGCCGACAGCGTGAACAGCGCGTCGGGCAGCAGCGGGGCGTTCCGGGGGTCGGCCAGCCAGGCCCGGAGGGCCTGCTTTGCACCGGCATCCGCCCACTGACGGCCGACGAGCCAGGGCAGCCCTTCGAGGCCCGGGCCCTGGTCCAGCGGCAGATCGCTGTGCAATGTGAACACGGCGAAACGGTCGCGGCCCGGGCCCACGGCGCCCGCCACGAACTCCAGATCCAGCGCCGCCTGCCGCTGGCCGGCCGGCCAGGGCAGCACGCAGGCATCGGTCAGCTGCACCCGCCCCGCCAGCGCTTCGCCCCCCGGCTGCACGCGCGCCACCAGGACGGCCCGGGTCTCGGCCCGCTGCGGCTGCGGCGCCAGCAGCAGCTTCACCTGCCACCCACCGCCTGCCGCTGGCCGCAGCCAGCCCAGCATCGGGCCGATCCAGGGCACTTCGGCCTGCAGCGGTGCCGACACCGGATGGATGGCCGGCAACGTGGCCGCCTGTGCGAGGAAGCTTTCCACGACCGGGAAGATGTCGTCCGCAGCCTGGCGGCCGATCAGGCAGTCCTGGTGGCCGTAGTCGTCGAACAGGGCCAGTTGCGTGGCCGTGCCGGCGCCCCAGTGGTGGCCGACTTGCTGGCCCTGGGCGGTGGAGACCGGCTGGGGCGTCGGCAGCGGCTGCCCGCGCAGGCGGCACAGCAGTGCCAGGCTGCGCCAGCTGCCGCGCCAGTCGAACAGGCGGTTGCGCCGGCCGTGGACCAACAGCACCGGGAATGCGAAGCGGCACGCGAAGTTCTGCCAGCGCATCGCCGCGTTGCGCCCGCGCACGTCGGTGAGCATGTTGCGCCGCGCGAAGTGGATGCCCTGCGCCAGCATCGGCACCTTCACCCAGCCCAGCAGCGCGTCGAGCGCCGCGAGCGTGGAGTCGGCCAGGTTGCGCAGCTCGAACAGCTGGCCGAAGATGGCGTCGGCGCGGTGCCGGATGTTGCGGAAATCGCTGCCCTGGAGCCCGGGGGACCCGGCCCGCTGCGCCTCGTCGTCCTGGTTGTCCTGCGGGTCGGGATACGGGAAGGTCGCCACCAGCGCGTCGACCAGGCGCGCGGCCATCGTGCGCGGCCGCTGGCGCCACTGCACGGCGCCGCCGGGCCCGATGCAGCTGACGAAATCGGGGCAGGTGTCGACCTCGTCGAGGTGCAGGTACTGCTGCAGCCAGCCGGCCAGGTAGCCGCGCAGCCGGTTCAGCGGGCTCAGCCGCACCAGCGGGCCCACCTGCGACAGCACCAGGGCGCGCACCATGGAGCGGGGCTTGCCCGGGTCGGCGAGATCGCGCAGACCGTCGCCGCGCAAGGCGACCAGGCAGAACATCACCGCGCCCATGCAGTGCGCCAGCACGTCCACGGGCTGGCTGCTGCTGGCCTCGTAGATGTGCTTCACGGCCCAGGGAATGTCCTGCGCGACGCTGTCGATCGTCCAGGCCCGGGACCCGGCGCTGTGGCGGCCGGGCTCGTTGCCGATGCTGCTGCGCAGGTCGAGCACCCACACCTGGCGGTCCTGGCGGCGCAGCCACAGGGCCAGGCTGCAGGGCAGCGAGCGATGCGTGAAGCTGGACCCCGAGCTGCCCAGACCGTGGATCAGCAGCACCGGCGGCCGGCCTGCTGCGCCGCCATCCCCGGCCGCATAGCAGGACAAGCGAGCGCCCTCCGCACCATCGAGGGTGACCGTGGGCACCGTGCCGTCGTCCAGCGGGCCGGGCCAGCGCTCACCCAGGTGGTCGGCGCGCGGCCGGGCGGTGGTCGTGGCCGCGCCGATCAGCGCGGGCAGCTGCTGGCGCAGCAGGTACAGCCCCATGGCGCCCAGGTCGGCCAGGGCGTCGGGCATCGACGACATGCCGAGCAGCCGCACCAGCGGGTCGCGCCGATCGGCCAGGTCGCCCACGTCGAGCGCCCAGCGGCCCACGGGCTGGCCGGCGATGCGCACGTCCATCTCGCTCAGCTGGCGCCAGGGGCTGATGCGGGGGCGAAGCGGGTCGCTGTCATAGACCTTGCGGCCGTCGATGCGCGCGCCCGGCGCCAGCGGCCCGGCGCCCTGGACGGCCTGCACGCTGAGCTGGTAGTCCAGCGTCAGGCAGTGGTCCTGCAGGGGCAGGGGCATGAACAGCCGCACCACCCCGGCCAGCTCGGCCTCGCAGCAGATCGGCGTGTCCGTGAGGTCGGTGAACTCGTCGGTGCCCAGCGGCACGGGCTGCAGGCGCAGCACGGCGCGGCGCACGCCGAGCACGCGCGTGACCAGCGACAGCGCCTTGCGCAGGCCCGGCACCGGCTCGAACTCGATCTGCAGCCGGGCCCAGTAAGACCTGCCCCCCAGCTTGCACGGGCCCTGCATGCACTCCGCCAAGGCCCAGGTGGCGTCGGCAGCCGGCAGCTCCAGGCGGCGGCGCACCTCCGGCCGCGGCGGCAGCGGTGGGGGCGCAGGCTGCCCGGTCGCCGACGTCAGGCCCCATTCGGCCTGCAGCACGGGCACGGCCCGCTCGGCCAGCGCCGCGATGGTCAGGGCCGGGTTGATGCCCAGCGCGCGCGGCACGATCGAGCCGTCCAGCACGGCCAGCCCCGGGTGCGTGAACACGCCCTCGGCAAAGACCCGGCCGCAATCGTCCACCACGGCCTGGTCGAACTGCTCGCCCATGCGGCAGCCGCCGAGCGGGTGCACGGTCAGGCCGGTGCCGAGGAGGCCGGTGCCGATGGCCGGGACCGGGTACAGGCTCGACGCCACCCAGCTGTGCATGCGCGTGTACAGCGGCAGCTGGGCCGCACCGAGCCAGTCGATGCGCAACCCGGCCTCGACGGCGGGTGTGGCGCCTGCGGCGGCGGCGGGCAGCCGCAGGCGCCCGGCGGCGCCGTCATCGCCCATCAGGGCGAACAGGCTCAGGCGTTCGATGGCGTCCTCGGAGACCAGGTAGCCCTCGCGCTCGCCGGCGCCCCAGGACAGCATCGCGACCACCTCGCCGAAGACCTCGCGCAGGGCCGCCGGCACCGAGGCTTCCTCGACCACGAACGCCGGGCCCTGCGGATCGGCCGGCACCGCCAGCAGCCCGGTGATGTTGGCGCCGACGCGGCGGGCCCCGCTGTCGGCCGGGTCGGACTCGGGGTCGGCCACGTCATGCACCGGCACGGGGTGGCGGGCCCCGGCCACGAGGCTGTCGCCATTGGTCGAGAAGCCCTCGCCCAGCTGCGGCGACAGCACCAGGCCGTGCGCCCGCGAGCGCAGCAGGATCTCGGTGGAGCCCAGGGTGCCGGCGGCCAGCACCACCCGGCGCGCGCGCAGCGCGAAGGGCTGGCCGTCGGCCGCACGGCAGGCGCGATCGGTGTGGTGCCAGCGCACGACCCAGTGGCTGTCGTCGGCCGCGCGCTCGATGAAGCTGACCGAGACACCGCAGAACATCTCGACCCCGCGCGCCCGCGCCGCGGCCAGGTAATTGGTGTCCAGCGAGCCCTTGGCGCCCTGGTTGCAGCCGGTCACGCAATCGCCGCACAGGGTGCAGGACGCCAGCGCGACGCCGGCCGGCGTGGGCGCCGGCGCGTTGGCCCAGTTCACGGTGACCGGGCAGCGCTCGGGCGGCGGCTGCCCGCCGGCTTTGGCCAGGCAGTCCAGGGTCGCGAGCTTGGCGCACGCCTGGGCCGGGGGCACCGCGGCCGGCTGCAGCATGGCCAGGGCCGCGCCGTAGGCGGCATCGAGCGCACCCTGCGTGATCGCCGCCGGCCAGCCGCTGTCGAACACCGCCGCGGGTGGCCGCTTCATCACGCCGGCATTGATGAGCGAGCCGCCACCCAGGCCGCTGGCCAGCAGCGCCGAGACGTCCGGCCCGAGCCGCAGGTCGAACAGACCCGTGTCGATGCCGCGCGCCGCGGCACCGTCCTGCATCGCGATGCGCACCTGCCCGGGCAGCTCGGCGAAGCGCGACGGGAAATCGCCCGGCACATGCTCCAGCCCGCGCTCGACGAGCCAGATCCGCGCGTCGCGCGCCGCCTGGCCGGGCCCGGTGGCGGTGGTGCCCGCCAGGCGCGCCGCGGCCACCGCGCCGCCGTAGCCGCTGCCGACGACGAGCACGCCGCAATCCACAGCTCCCACGGGCGCTGACGCGCCGCCCGCGGTCTTCACCACCAGTTCGGCGGCGCTCTGCGCCAGCCACACGTAGCCGGGTTCAGCCATGGTCACTCCCAGAAAAAAGCTGCGCCACGTGATCACGCTCGCCGGCCGCGCGGCCGAGCCGGGCGCTGTCGATGGCGGCCGCCAGCGCGGCGTCGGTGGTGGGCTTGCGCAGCACCGGCGCGCCGCGCGCGGCCGCGCCGCCGTGCAGCGCCGGCGAGACGTCGGCCGAGACGACGATGGCCGCCAGGCCCGGCCGGCGCTGGCGCAAGGCGTCGATGGCCTGCAGGCCGTCGCACGGGCCGGCCAGGCGGTAGTCGACGAGCGCGACCTCGGGCGCCTCGCGGTCCAGCGCGGCCAGGGCCTCGTCCAGCGAGCCGGTGCAGGCCACGCGGCAGCCCAGGCCGCGCAGGGCGTGGCCGTAGGCCTCGCGCACGGCCTGGTCGTCATCGAGCACGAGGACGCGGCGCGCCACCAGGCTGGGCACCGAGGGCCCGGCCTGCGAGACGATGGGCAGCACGCCGTCGGCGCCCGGCAGCCGCAGGTGCACCGCGGTGCCGGCGCCCAGGGTCGACTCGATGGTGCATTCGATGCCCAGCAGCCGCGCCAGCCGGCGCACGATGCCCAGCCCCAGGCCATGGCCCCGGGCGCGGTCGCGGTGCGGGTTGCCGAGCTGCTCGAGGTCCTCGAACACGCGCTGGTGCTGCGCCGGGTCGATGCCGCAGCCGCTGTCGCGCACGGTCAGCAGCACCTGTGCCCCCTCGGGCCGGGCCGTCAGCACCACGGCGCCGGTGCTGGTGAACTTGATGGCGTTGTCGAGCAGGTTGGCCAGGATGCGGCGCAGGTCCTTCGGGCTGCTGTGCACGACCAACCCGTCCGCGCCCTCGTGGCGCAGCCCCAGGCCCTTGGCCTCGGCGGCGGCACGGAACCCGGCGCAGACGACGTCGAGCAGCCGGTCGAGGCGGATCGGCTCCAGGCCGGGGGCGCGGCCGGCGCCGTCGAGCTGCGAGATGTCGAGCAGCGCGTCGAGCATCTGGCGCAGGGCCTCGATGGCGGCGCTCATCTCGGCCGCGATCTCGCGCGCCTCGCCGGCCAGCGGCAGGCGCGCCAGCGCACCGCTGTTCAGTGCCAGGCCGTGCAGGGGCTGGCGCAGGTCATGGCTGGCGGCGGCGAGAAAGCGGCTCTTGGCCTGGTCGGCCTGCACCGCGGCATCGCGCGCCTGCGCCAGGCGGCTGCGCTCGGCCGAGAGATCGCGCAGCAGCTCGGTGTTCTCGAGCCGGATGCGGTACGACGCCTCGAACATCTGCAGGTTCTGGCGCGCGAATCGCAGCTGCACGCCCAGGAACATGAGGGCCAGCAGCCCGGTGCTCCAGCCCAGCCAGCCGCCTATCCAGAACCAGACCAACGCGGTCGGCACCGAGATGGCCGCGACGTAGGCCACGAAGGCGCGCGTCACGGTGAAGGACGTCGAGACGGTTCCGGCCGTCAGCGACATCAGGATCATGGTCACGATGGCGGCATGCGCCCGGTCCAGCACCAGCATCGCCAGCGCCGGCGCGCCGTGCGTGAGGCCCAGCGCCAGCGAGCCCAGCGCCAGGCGGCGCAGGCGCTGCGCGATGGGCCGGCTGCGGTCGGCCGCCAGCCGCCGCAGGTCGGCTGCCCGGGCCTCGCGCACCAGCAGCATCACCCCCAGCCAGGCCCCGGCGATCGGGGCCGGGCAGCCGCCATCGATGGCCACGCCGGTGACCACGACCCCGACCGCAACCATCTGCCAGCGCAGGGCCGAGGTGAAGCCGAACAGCACCTGCAGCCGCAGCTCGTCGTAGCGCTCGAGGTCCGGCCCCAGCAGCCCCGGGTGCTCGGCCTCGCGGCGGGCGCGCATGGCTACTCCAGCGCCCCGGCCGCGTCGGCCTGCAGCACGCGGCACAGCGCGCCGACGCGGTTGTGCACGCCGAGCGCGCGGTAGACCATCGACAGGTGCACCTTGACCGTGCCCTCGGCGATCTGCAGCTGGCGCGCGATGCGCTTGTTGGGCAGCCCGCGCAGCGCCAGCGCCAGCACCTGGCGCTGGCGCTGCGACAGCTCGCTGCGCAGGAAGGCAGTGAGGTCCTCGGACGGCACCTCGTCGGCGGCGCGGCCGCGCACCACCTCTTCGGCGAACAGGAACTCGGCCGGCACGTACACCTTGTGCCGCAGCACCAGCCGCAGCGCCGAGGCCATCTCGGGCTCGCCGTACGACTTCGGGATGAAGCCGGCGGCGCCGGCGTCGAGCACGGCGCGGATCTGCTCGGCGCCGCTTTCGCCCGACAGCATGCAGACGATCACGCCCTCGAACGCGGCCTGGATGCGCTTCAGCGCCGCCAGCCCCCCCACGCCGGGCAGGTGGTAGTCGAGCAGCACGAGGTCGAAGGGGCCCGGGCCCGTCGACCGCGCGAGCTGGCAGGCGGCCTCGACGTCGCGCACCGCGCTGAAGTGCAGCTCGCCCACCGACGCCGACTCGCGTGCCACGCCTTCGAGCAGTCGGCGTGTGCCGTTCCAGACCAGCTCATGGTCGTCGATCAACAAGACGCGCACGTGCCCCCCGCTGCCACCGTCGCTGCGGTGACGCCCTCGCCACGCCGGGCACCTTACTGCAGGCGCCGGCCGGCGGATAGCGGATCCACCTAAACCAAAGGCCTAGACGGGAGGCCTCCCGCAGTCCGCACGGCGGGCCTAACGCTTAGTTGAAGCGGCCGGCTGCCACACCCACACTTTGGCGGTCTGCCGACGGCAACGTCGGCGATCCGGGACAAGTACTTCAAGGAGGATCTGCCATGGAAACCCTGGACCGTGCCGGCGCCGGGCCGCTGTCGTTCTTCGAGGCCGTGCTGGACGAGATCGACTACGGCATCGTGGTGTGGACCCGCGCCGGCGTGAAGCATTGCAACCGCGCCGCGCTGCAGCAGCTGGCCGATGCGCAATGCCCGCTGACACTGGGGGACACCGGCCTGCTGGCGCGGGAGCAGGCCGAGAACGATCGGCTGCGCACCGCGCTCGAGGACACCCTGGTGCGCGGCAGCCGGCGCCTGATGACGGTGCGGCGCCAGGGGCGGCCGCTGCACCTGGCGATCGTGCCGCTGGGCGGTCGCGCGCCGGCCGAGCCGGCGGGCGGGGCGCTGATCCTGATGGCACGGCGCGCCCTGTGCCCGCAGCTCACGGCCTACTGGTTCTGTGCCTCGCACCAGCTGACCCCGGCCGAGTCGACCGTGGCCGCCGCGCTGTTTGCCGGCGAGCCGCCGCGGGCCATCGCCCAGCGCAACGGGGTGGCGCTGTGCACGGTGCGCACCCAGATCGCCAGCATCGTGGGCAAGACGGCCACCCACGGCGTGCGCGACCTGCTGCTGAAGGCGGCGTCCCTGCCGCCGCTGGTGGCCCTGGCGGGCCACCCCGGGGCCTAGCCGGCGGCGGCCGCCGGTGCTGCCACGGCGCCCACCCCGGCCGCATGCGCCTGCTGGTCGGCGTGGTAGCTGCTGCGCACCATCGCGCCCACGGCGGCGTGGCTGAAGCCCAGGGCGGCGGCCTCGCGCTCGAACATGCGGAAGGTGTCGGGGTGGACGTAGCGCCGCACCGGCAGGTGGTGGCCGCTGGGGGCCAGGTACTGGCCGATGGTGAGCATGTCGATGTCGTGCGCGCGCATGTCGCGCATCACCTGCAGGATCTCGTCGTCGGTCTCGCCCAGGCCGACCATGAGGCCGCTCTTGGTGGGCACGGCCGGATGCAGGGCCTTGAACTTCCTCAGCAGGTTCAGGCTGAAGGCGTAGTCCGAGCCCGGCCGCGCTTCCTTGTACAGGCGCGGGATGGTCTCGAGGTTGTGGTTCATCACGTCGGGCGGCGCCGCCTTCAGGATCTCGAGCGCGCGGTCGTCGCGGCCGCGGAAGTCGGGCACCAGCACCTCGATGCGCGTGGCCGGCGAGAGCTCGCGCGTCTGGCGGATGCATGCGACGAAGTGCGCCGCGCCGCCGTCGCGCAGGTCGTCGCGGTCCACGCTGGTGATCACCACGTACTGCAGCCTCAGTGCCGCGATGGTGCGGGCCAGGTTCAGCGGCTCGTCGGGGTCGAGCGGGTCGGGCCGGCCGTGGCCGACGTCGCAGAACGGGCAGCGCCGCGTGCACTTGTCGCCCATGATCATGAAGGTGGCCGTGCCCTGCCCGAAGCATTCGCCGATGTTCGGGCAGCTGGCCTCTTCGCACACCGTGTGCAGCCGGTGCTCGCGCAGGATCTGCTTGATCTCGTAGAAGCGGGTGCCGGGGCTGCCGGCCTTGACGCGGATCCAGTCGGGCTTCTTCAGCGCCGCGCCGGCCGCGGCGGGCACGATCTTGATCGGGATGCGCGCCGTCTTGGCCTGCGCCTTCTGCTTGGCGCCGGGGTCGTAGGCCGGGGGTTCGATGTGGCTCATCTGCGGGCGGGCGCTGGTCGGATCACGGCTGGCGATTATCGGCTGCGGCGCCCCGGGCGCCGGTCACCGCACGGGGCGCAGGCGGTGCGCGAGCGCCGCGGCCAGCCGCGCGGCGGCGTCGTGCCACTCGGCCTGCAGGCCCAGCGTGCGCAGGTCCACGGTCCGCAGGCCCGGATAGCCGCAGGGGTCGATGCGCCCGAAGGGCTCGAGGTCCATCGCCACGTTCAGCGCCACGCCATGGTAGGCGCGGTGCTGGCTGAGCTTGAGGCCCAGCGCCGCGATCTTGCCCAGGCCCGCGAAGGGATCGGCCGCGGCCGGCTGCAGCACGGCATGCCCGAAAGGATCGTCCAGCCGCACATAGAGGCCCGGCGCGCCGCGCACGCGGTGGCCGACGACGCCGTACGACCACAGAGTGTCGGTGACAGCCTCCTCGAGCCGGTACACGTATTCCTTGACATGGAGGCCCAGGCGACGCAGGTCGACCAAGGGGTAGGCCACCACCTGGCCCGGCCCGTGGTACGTGACCTGCCCGCCGCGGTCGGTGCGCAGCACCGGGATGTCGCCCGCGGCCCGCACATGCACCGCGCGCCCGGCGATGCCTTGCGTGAACACCGGGTCGTGCTCGACCAGCCACAGCTCGTCGACGGTCTCGGCGGTGCGCGCCGCGGTGTAGGCCCGCATCGCGGCCTCGGTCTCGGCGTAGGGCCGGCGGCCCAGGGTCCGTGTGTGCATCGCCCCCATCGCCCCAGCGCGCCGCGGCTACCGGGGCCGCAGCGCAGCGGTGGCCGGCGGCGCCTCGGCGCCGCACCGGGGCAGCCACAGCGGCAGCGCATCGGAGGCCAGCGTCAGCACCAGGCCGACGACGAAGACCGCGGTGTTCCGGCCGGTCCAGCGGTCCTTCTTCAGCGCCAGATGGGCCTGCGATTCGTCCAGCACCTCGCGCAGCGCGTCGCTGTGCTGCTGCAGGCGGGCCAGGGCCTGCCGGAGCCTTTCGGGGTCGACGCCTTGCAGGTCGGCGTCCTGCGCGGCGGACCGGGCATCGGCGGGCGTGCGCCGCTGCTCGTTGAGCACCAGCAGGGCCCGCGAGACGCGGTACAGGCGCTGCGCGATGGGGATGGCCGCGAGGCTGCCGATGGCCAGCGTCGCCGTGCCCAGCAGGCCGGCCGCATTGCCCCAGGCGCTCGGGTCGGACACGCACCACATGGCCGCTGCGCTGCGCCGGCGCTAGCTGCGCTCGAGCGGCTGCCAGGCCGCGGCGGCGGCCGCTTCGTCCTGCGGCCGGGCCTCGATGAAGCCGCCACCCGGCTCGAGGACGGCCGCCTCCAGGCCGACCGGGCCCGGCCCGACCGTGAAGCGGGCATCGCGCAGGCCCTCGGCCAGGGCCGCGCCATCGTCGCCCAGGGCCAGGCTGCGGCGCACCCGGCCCGACGCCTTCTCGACGAACACCAGCACCGCGGTGGCGCCGCAGGCCTGGGCATAGCGCTCGACGCGCGCCATCGAGACGATCAGCGGGCTGCGCTCGTCCTCGAGCCGCGCCACGTAGGGCTGCTTCCAACCCGCGGCCTCGGCCAGCGCGCGCTGGGTCAGGCCCGAGGACCGGCGCAGCCAGGCCAGGGTGCGCAGGAAGCGCTGCTGCAGGCGCAGCAGCGTGCCTGCGGGGTCGCCGGCATCGTCGGCCTCGAACTCGAACGAGGGCGCGGGCCCGGGTGCCGAAGGCGGGGGATTCGTCATGTGGGCTCCGATCGACGGCCCGGCCCGGCGTTCAGGGGTACATCTTCCGGGCGACGGCGAGCATCTCGTCCTGCGCCTCGACCAGCCCGAGCACGGCCGGGTCGGAAGCCCAGGCGGCCACCAGATCGAGCCGCCCGACAAAGCGTGCCGGCCCGGTGAGGGTTTCGACCACGCCGATCCAGATCAGCCGGCCGCGCCGGAAGGCGGCGCTCACCCGCAGGGGCAGGATGCAGAAGCCGACGGTGAGGTGCGGGAACGACGAGCCGATGTCCCGGGCCTGGTCGAGCGTGATCAGGTCGGCATCCCCGCGATCGAGGCCGCGCAGGTTCAACTCGTCCAGCAACGCGGCAACGTCCGAGCGCTCGCCGGGCGTGCAGTGCTGCAGCAGCCACTGGCGCAGCTCCGGCCCGAGATACGCAGCCGCCATGCCCATCCCTCCATCGCTGCAGACCGGCGCGAAGGCCCGGGGCGGGGCGCGCGGCCGCGCCGGCAGTATGCGGGCATGGCGGGGTCTCGAACAGGTTGTCCATGAGGGAACGCATGCCCCATGATAACGATTCAGTTATCAACGTCAACGGGTGCAGCCGGGGCCCGTCCCACCCTGTCAAGGTCGGCGGCGAGCGCAGTTGCATCTGCAGCGGCTACCGACACGCCCCCGTCACCGTGGCGTCGATGACCTTCAGGCGCCCGCCCACGATGGCCGCGCGCGCCGCCTCCACCTGCCGGCGCATCGTCGGTGTCACCAGCGGCGCGTTCTCGGCGTCGAACGCGAGGTCGAGCCCGCCTTCCTTCAGGCCGAGCGCGGTGACGCCGGGCTGGACGCCCTTGAAGGCCCGGTAGACGGCGACGTCGGTGCGCTTGAGCATCGACGTGAGCATGTGCCCGGGGTGCAGGCCGTTCTGGTTGCTGTCCACGCCGATGCCCAGCAGGCCCAGATCGGCCACCGCCTGCAGCACGCCCAGGCCGGTGGTGCCGGCAGCGGCGAAGATCACGTCCGCGCCCTCGGCGGCCTGCGTGCGCGCGATCTCGGCGCCACGCGCGGGGTCGGTCCAGGCGGCGTTGGTGGTGCCGGTCATGGCCGAGACGAGCCGGATGCCCGGCCGCGCGTACTTCGCGCCCTGCACGTAGCCGCAGAGCACCTTGCGCACGAGGGGGATGTCCTGCCCGCCGACGAAGCCCAGCGTGCCCGTCTTGCTGGCCAGCGCGGCCAGCACGCCGGCGAGAAAGGCGCCTTCCTGCTCGCGGAACACGAAGCTCTGCACGTTGGGCAGCGCCACCACTGCGTCGACGATGGCGAAGTGGCGCCGCGGGTAGGCGCGCGCCACCGCCGCGATGCTGGACGCCTGCGGGAAGCCGACGCCGACGATGGGGTCGGCGCCGCGCTCGGCGAAGCGCCGCGCCGCCTGCTCGCGCTGCGCGGGGTTGGCGATCTCGAACTCGGCGTAAGGCTGGCCGGTTTCCCGCTTCCAGCGCTCGGCGCCTTCCCAGGCCGCCTGGCCGAACGACTTGTCCTGCTTGCCGCCGAGCTCGAAGATGATGGCCGGCTCGGCCAGCGCCGCGGCGCCGAAGCACAGCAGCGCCGCGGCCAGGACGCGGCGCATCCGCCGTGGCATCGGCTTCAGAAGCTGGCCTTGAACTGCACGCCGTAGGTGCGCGGGTCGTTGATGAAGCCGGTGAGGTTGTTGAAGTCGATGCCGCCGACGATGCGGACCTGGTTCGTGATGTTGCGGCCGAACACCGCCACGTCGTACTTGCCGTTGTCCCAGGTGTAGCCCAGGCGCAGGCCGCCTTCGGTCAGCGGCTTGCCGGTGAACTCGATCGACTTGTAGAGGAAGAAGTTGACCTCGCTGCGGTACACCCAGTCGGTGTACGCGTAGAAGTCGCCGATCGAGGTGGGCACGGTGTACTTCAGCGTGAAGCTGGCCGTGTTCTTGGGCGCCTGGGGCAGCGGGTTGCCGTCGATCAGCGCCTTGCCGGCGGCGTTCAGCGGGTTGGTCACCGTGCAGGCGGCGCAGACCGAGACCGCCAGGCCCGGGTCCTGGATCTTGGTGTCGTTGTAGCCCCAGCCCAGGGTGGCGAGCAGGTTGTCGGTGACGTAGGCCTGCAGGTCGAGCTCCACGCCCTGGCCCACGGCCTTGCGCGCGTTCAGCAGGATGTTGGAGTTCGCGGCGCCGCCCACCGCGGTCAGCTGCAGGTCCTTCACTTCGTAGTGGAAGACGTCGAAGGCCACCCGCACGCGGCGGTCGAGCAGCTCGGCCTTGACGCCGGCCTCGACCGAGGTGTTGTTCTCGGGCCGGGCGACCGACTGGCCGTTGAAGAAGCCCGCGCCCTGCACGCTGCTGGCGCGGAAGCCGGTGGCCGCGCGGGCGTACACGTTGACGTCCTTGGCGACCGTGTAGGTGCCGCTGAGGTCCCAGTTGACCTTGTTGTCGCTGGGCGCGGCCGAGATCGGCCCGCCGGCGGCCAGCGCGGCCAGGTCGGGCGGCGTGCCGAAGCCGGTGCTGTTGTAGGCCTCCACGCCGAAGGTCTTCTTGTCCTTGGAGTAGCGCAGGCCGGCGCGCACCTTGAAGGCATCGGTGAGCGCGTAGTCGACGGCGCCGAACACGGCGTAGGCGTCGTTCTTCTGGCGCACCCGCTCGTAGCCGTTCTGCGGGTTGCCGGCGCTCAGCGAGTCGTAGTTGAAGCTCTCGATCTTGTAGTCCTCGTGGAAGTAGAACAGGCCGGCCTGCCAGCCCAGCGGGCCGGCGGTGGTGGACTCGAGCCGGAACTCCTGCGTGAACTGGCCGTGGTCGCGCATGCCGTCGGCCGTCTCCGACGAGAACGGGATGAAGCCCGGCCCCGACGGCGGTGCGAACACGGCGCCGTAGCCGCCGTCGATGTCGCCGCGGCTGTAGGTCTTGACGGTCTCGTAGCCGGTCACCGAGTACAGCGCCATGCCCTGCAGCCCGAGCCGCACGCGCAGGTTGGCGCCGTAGTTCTGCACCTTGGAGGTGTTGGCGCCGTCGTAGGACACCGCGGCCGGGTCGAAGCCCGGCACCAGGTTGTTGGTGCCGGGCTGGATGATGTTGGCGCGGAACAGCCGCGCCGAGCCCTTGTAGTCGCGCGCGTGCACGTTGCCCAGCACGCTGAGGTCGCGCGTGGCGTCCCACAGCAGCTGGGTGCGCATCGCGCTGTCGCGGTAGCCCTCGAGGTTCTGCGTCGGGCCCGGCGCGTAGGTGTTGTGGACCCAGTTGTCGCGCGTCTGGTTCAGCAGCGACACGCGCAGCGCGGTGTCGGGGCTGAGCGGCACGTTGACCGCGCCCTCGGCGTTGACGGTGCGGTACGTGCCGACCGAGAGGCTGCCGTAGCCCTCGAACTTGTGGGTGGGCCGCACCGAATCGAACTTGACCACGCCGGCCGGCGTGTTGCGGCCGAACAGCGTGCCCTGCGGGCCGCGCAGCACCTCGATGCGCGCCAGGTCGAACAGCGGGAAGCCCTTCAGGATGGGGTTTTCCTGCACCACGTCGTCGTACACCAGCGACACCGGCTGCGAGGCGTTGAGCCGGAAGTCGGTGTTGCCGTAGCCGCGGATGTAGAAGCGCGGGAAGGCGCGACCGAACGACGATTCGATGTTCAGGCTGGGCACGCGGCCGCTGAGCTCGCGCACGTCCTGGCCGCTGGTGTTGAGCACGTCCAGCGCCTCGCCCCCGAGGGTGCTGATCGAGTTGGGCACGTCCTGGATGTTCTCCAGCCGGCGCTCGGCGGTCACCGTCACCACCTGCAGCTGGCCCGCCACCGGGGCCGAGGCCGCGGCCGCCGGGGCCGCCGGTGCCCCCGCCTGCGCCGCGGCGCCAAGATGCAGGGCTGCCAGCGCTGCGGCGGCCAGGGCGTGGTGGGCGTGAACGATGGGGCGGGTGCGATGCATGGGGATCCTCCGGATGTTCGGGTCTTGGTGTTTCGGGTCCTGGTTGTTCGGCGCCAGGTCGCAGGGCGTCACGGACCAGCAAGCGTCATGCCACACTGCGCTGTCGTCCGTCATCGCAATGATGGGCCCCAAAGGCCCGATTCAGCCGCGCCGAGCCATGCCGAACCCCTCCGACGATGCCGATCTGCAACAACCCTGGACGGCCGGGCTGCAGGCGCAGTGGCAGCGCGACGGCTACGCCGTGCTGCCCGGCTTCAAGACCGGCGCCGAGTGCGCCCAGGCCTGCGCGCAGGCGCAGGCGCTGGTCGACGCCTTCGATCCGGCCGCCGGCGCCAGCCGCTTTTCCACCCGCGACCGCCGGCTGGTGGCCGACGCCGCGCTCATCGCCTCGGCCGACCAGGTGCATTGCTTCTTCGAGGAGGAAGCCCTGGACGAGGCCGGCCGGCTGCAAGTGCCCAAGTCGCGCTCGGTCAACAAGATCGGGCACGCGCTGCACGAGCTCGATCCGGTGTTCCGGCGCTTCTCGCACGGCCCGGCGCTGGCGGCGCTGGCGGCCGCGCTCGGTCTGGCCGAGCCGCAGGTGTGGCAGAGCCAGCTCATCTTCAAGCAGCCGCACATCGGCGGCGAGGTGGGCTGGCACCAGGACGCCAGCTTCTTCGTCACCACGCCCCACAGCGTGACCACGTTCTGGTTCGCGCTCGAAGACGCGACGCTCGACAACGGCTGCCTGTGGGTCGAGCCGGGCGGCCACCGCGGGCCGCGCGGCGTGCTGCGCGAACGCTTCGTGTGCCAAGCCGGCCGGCTGCGGATGGAGACCCTGGACGCCACCCCCTGGCCCGATGCCGCGCACGCCCGGCCGCTGCCGGTGGCCGCCGGCACGCTGGTCGTGTTCCACGGCCTGCTGCCCCACTACAGCGCACCCAACCGCTCGGCCCGCTCGCGCCTGGCCTACACCCTGCACGCCACCGACGGTCGGGCGGCGTATTCGCCGCTGAACTGGCTGCAGCCCAGCGCCGCCCTGCCCGTGCGCGGGTTCGACTAACCGTTCGCGCGGCCCGCCGCCCGCACCGACGCGGCGCGCCCGCTGGCGTATCTTCGACGCCTCCTCCCCTGCCCTGCCCCGCGCCCCATGGACCCGACACCCGCCACCGGACACATCCGCCTCACCTCGCACCCCGGCCAGGGCACCGACGCGGCGCCGGCCATCCGCTGGGGCGCGGCCGACCCGCAGGCGCGCGGGCCGGTGGTGGGCAGCACCTCCAGCCGCAGCCAGCGCAACGTGATCGGCACCCACAGCGGCAGCTACGGCGTCTACCGCGCGCTGGCGGTGGCGGCGGGCCACCTCGAGCGCGGCCACCGCGCCGACCTCACCGACACCGCGCCCACCGACGCCGTCGGACCGTACCCGGCCTGGGCCGACGCGCACAGGATCGTCTCGATCGACCCCTGGGGCGCCAGCGTGCAGACCGTGTTCGCCGCCGGGCTGGCCAGCGGCATCGACATCCGGCCCACGATCGCCGTCACCCAGGCCCACATCCACCTGCCCGAGATCCGGCAGGCGATCGCCTTCCAGCGCCTGGCGGTGGACGGCCGCGTGCTGCTGGCCGACGGCTCGGCCACGGTGACCAAGATCGCGGTCGAGCCGGTGTGGTGGCTGCCCGGCGTGGCAGCGCGCTTCAAGGTCGGCGAGACCGCGCTGCGCCGCGCGCTGTTCGAGGAGACCGGCGGCATGTACCCCGAGCTGGTCACGCGCAGCGACCTCGAGGTCTTCCTGCCGCCCATCGGCGGCCAGACCCTGTACGTGTTCGGCGACGTGCGCGACCTCGCCGACGAGCGGGTGACGCTGACCGCGCGCGTGCACGACGAATGCAACGGCTCCGACGTCTTCGGCTCCGACATCTGCACCTGCCGGCCCTACCTCACGCACGCCATCGAGGAGTGCGTGCGCGGCGCGCAGCAAGGCGGCGTGGGCCTGATCGCCTACAGCCGCAAGGAAGGCCGCGCGCTGGGCGAGGTGACCAAGTTCCTGGTCTACAACGCGCGCAAGCGGCAGCAGGGCGGCGACCGCGCCGACAAGTACTTCCTGCGCACCGAGTGCGTGGCCGGCGTGCAGGACATGCGCTTCCAGGAACTGATGCCCGACGTGCTGCACTGGCTGGGCATCACGAAGATCCATCGCCTGGTGAGCATGAGCAACGACAAGTACGACGCCATCACCGGCAGCGGCATCGCGGTGGGCGAGCGCATCAAGATCCCCGACGCGCTGGTGCCCGCCGACGCGCGGGTGGAGATCGAGGCCAAGATCGCGGCCGGCTACTACACCGACGGCCGCGTGCCCAGCGCCGACGACCTGGCCCGGGTCCAGGGGCGCAGCCTTGAGTAGCGCCGCCGGCCGCCCCTCGCGCCACCCGCTGCTGCCGCTGGCCGATCCCCGGACCATCCGCGCCCGCTGCGCCGCCATCCTGCGCGCGGTGGATGCCAACGTCAGCGGGCATTTCAGGGTCGACCGCAGCGCGCTGCCGGCGCTGGCCGAGCGCGTGGCCGCGCTCACGCGACAGCGCTACCCCGACCTGCGCATCCCGCTGCACAGCCGCTGGCGCCACTTCGAGGCCGGCGGCCTCGACCGCAAGCCCGTGCTCGACGCGCGGCTGGCCGCCGGCAGCGCCGCCGATGCGGCGCGCGCGCGCTTCGACCTCACGGTGGTGAGCGTGCTGCTCGACGCCGGCGCCGGGCCCGACTGGCACTACCAGGAGGGCGAGCGCCGGCTGGCACGCTCCGAGGGCCTGGGCGTGGCGAGCTGGCATGCGTTCCTGGCCGGCACGTTCTCGGCCGCGCCGGCCGAGCCGCTGCGCGCCGACGCCTCGGTGCTGGCGCGCATCGACGCCGCGGCGCTGCACAAGATCTTCCAGGTGGGCGGCGGCAACACGCTGGTGGGGCTGGAAGGCCGCGCCGGCCTGCTGGCGCGCCTGGGCACGGCCCTGGGCGTGGAGGCGGTGCGCAGCGACCTGCCGGCGCGGCCCGCGCTGCTGTACGACCTGCTCACCGAGGGCGGCCTGCGCACCGAGGTCGGCGCCGACGAGATCCTGGGCCAGGTGCTGCGCGTGCTGGCGCCGATCTGGACCAGCGGCAGCCGCGTGCAGGGGCTGCCGGCGGGCGATGTCTGGCCCCACATCTGGGCCGGCGACGCCGCGGGCGACGACGAGCACGACTCCACCACCGGCGGCTGGGTGCCCTTCCACAAGCTCAGCCAGTGGCTGGCCTACTCGCTCGTCGAGCCGTTGCAGTGGGCCGGCGTCGCCGTCACCGGCCTGGCGCTGCTGACCGGCCTGCCCGAATACCGCAACGGCGGCCTGCTGATCGACGGCGGCCTGATCGTGCCGCGCAACCCGGCCAGCCTGGCGCGCACCTGGCAGCCGCAGGACGACTACATCGTCGAGTGGCGTGCGCTCACGGTGGCGCTGCTCGACGAACTGGCCGCTGCCGTGCGCGAGCACCTGGGCCCGGAAGCGGCCGCGCTGCCGCTGGCCTGCATCCTCGAAGGCGGCACCTGGGCCGCCGGGCGCGCGATCGCGCTCGAGCGCCGCGCCGACGGCACCCCGCCGCTGCGCATCACCAGCGACGGCACGATCTTCTGAACACGACACCGAAAGGCCCCCGCCCATGACCGACCCCGCCGTGCACCTGGTGAACCACCCGCTGGTCCAGCACAAGCTCACGCTGCTGCGCCAGAAGGACCGCAGCACCAGCAGCTTCCGGCGCCTGCTGCACGAGATCAGCATGCTGATGGCCTACGAGGTCACGCGCGACATGCCCACGCAGCTGATCGAGATCGAGACGCCGCTGGAGACCATGCGCTCGCCCGTCATCGACGGCAAGAAGACGGTGTTCGTCGTCATCATGCGGGCCGGCAGCGGATTCCTCGACGGCATGCTCGAGGTGGTGCCGGGCGCCCGCGTGGGCCACGTGGGCCTGTACCGCGACCCCCGCACCCTGGGCGCGGTGGAGTACTACTTCAAGATGCCGCAGGCCATGCACGAGCGCGACGCGATCGTGCTCGACCCGATGCTGGCCACCGGCAACTCGGCCGTGGCGGCGGTGGAGCGGCTGAAGGAGACGCAGCCGCGCTCGATCCGCTTCGTCTGCCTGCTGGCCGCGCCCGAGGGGCTGGCCCACTTCCACGCCCACCACCCCGACGTGCCGGTGTTCACGGCCGCCGTCGACCGCCAGCTCAACGACCACGGCTACATCGTGCCGGGCCTGGGCGACGCCGGCGACCGGCTCTTCGGCACGAAGTAGGCGGCCGCGCCGCCGCTACTGCACCGGCGTGGCCGTCTCGCGCAGGAAGCGCGCCACGGCGTCGTGCAGCCGGGCGAGCGAGGCCGGGTCGTCGTACATCATGTGGCCGGCCGGGTAACGGTGGACCTCGATGTTGGCGCGCAGCGCGCTCGGGATGGGCAGGTGCTCGAGCTCGAACTCGGCCGCCGCGAAGGGCGTGGCCAGGTCGTACAGGCCGGCGAAGTTGGCCACCTTCAGGCGCGGGTTCACGCGCATGGCGGCGGCCAGGTCGGTCATCACGTTCAGCGTCTGCTGGCGCGGCGCGTAGGCGCCCGGCGGCTGGTGCTTCCAGTCCCACAGCCGCCACACCGGGGCCGAGGGCCTGTAGTCGAGATCGGCGCCGAACTTCAGCACGTTGCGCACGTAGTCGTTGTAGACCGAGACGTAGGCCGACGAGATGGCGGCCGACTGCGGGTCGTACTCGGCGCTCTTGGCCAGCGGGTCGAGCGAGGGGCCGCTGTAGCGCGTGTCCAGGCGGCCCGTGGACAGGCCCTGGTCGGCCAGCAGCTGGTTGCTGAAGGTCCCGCCGTCGACCCGCAGCTGGGCCTTCTCGAGGTAAGGCACCGGC
This sequence comes from Burkholderiales bacterium, assembly GCA_028872015.1. GTDB lineage: Bacteria > Pseudomonadota > Gammaproteobacteria > Burkholderiales > Burkholderiaceae_C > Rubrivivax. The sequence continues at coordinate 28,831 of JAGWLO010000051.1, forward strand.
AGGCCGATGAAGCTGCCGAGCTTTTCGGCCACGGCGTGGCGCTGGGCCGGGTCGAGCCGCGCGCCGGCGGTCAGCGCCGAGAGGTACTCGCCCAGCGCGAACTGCTGCGCCGCCGCCACCAGGCGGTCCAGCGTCTGCGGCGAGCGGTCGGCCCAGGCCGGCAGCCGCTGGTGGTACCAGGCCGTGGCGGCATAGGTGGGCAGCGCCAGGGCATAGGCCAGGTCATCGCCCGGCGCGTAGTTCGGCTCGTCGGGGCTGAAGCTGAAGTTCAGGATCTGCGACAGCAGCAGCACGCCGTTCATGTCGATGTCGTAGCGGTCCTGCAGCAGGTTCACCAGCACCGCCGAACGTGTGGTGCCGTAGCTCTCGCCGAACAGGTAGCGCGGCGCGTTCCACAGGTTGTTGCGGGTGAGGAACTTCTTGATGAAGCGGGCGAAGGCCTGCGCGTCCTGGTCCACGCCCCAGTAGCCCTTTTCCTTCTCGACCAGCAGGGCTCGCTCCTGGGCCTTGTCCTTGGCCACCGCGACGATGCGGCCGAAGCCGGTGCCCGGGGCGTCGATGAACACCAGGTCGGCCACGTCGAGCAGCGTGTCCTCGTTGTCCACCAGCCTGTACGGCGCCGCCGGCCCGCGCTGCCCGTTGCCGGTGAGCACGCGCTTCGGACCGAAGGCGCCCATGTGCAGCCACACGCTGGACGAGCCCGGCCCGCCGTTGTAGAGGAACAGGACCGGCCGCGCCGGCGCGCCCGGCGCCGTCTTGCCGAAGTAGGCGACGTAGGACATCACCGCGCTGGGCTCGTCCTTGTCGTCGTCGACCGGCAGCAGGCCGGCGACGGCGCGGTAGGCCAGCGTCTTGCCGCGCACGGTGAGCGTGCCCTGCGTGACCTGCGTCACCTCCTTCAGCCGCGGGTCGAGGGCGGGGTCGGGCTCCTTGCCGCCGGCCTCGGGTGCGGACGGGACCGGGGCCTGGGGCTGGGCCAGCGCCGGCACCACGCTCAGGGCCAGCAACAGGCCCAGGAATGCCCGGCGCAGGGCCGGACGCGACGACGAGCTCATGAGACGACTCCTAGCCTGGCAGTACGAACGCCGGCGATGGTAGCGGGCCCGCTGGCGGGCCCGACGCTCTCGGTGCTCTCGGCCCGCTCAGCGCGCGTACGGGTCGGCGATGCCCAGGCCGCGCAGCACCGCGGTTTCGCGCGCCTCCATCGCCTGCGCGTCGTCGTCGCGCTCGTGGTCGTGGCCCTGCGCGTGCAGCGTGCCGTGCACCAGCAGGTGCGCGTAATGGTCCTCGAGCGGGATGCGCTGCGCCGCCGCCTCGGCCTCCACCACCGGGGCGCACAGCACCAGGTCGGCCACCACCCGCGGCGTGCGCTCGTAGTCGAAGGTGAGCACGTTGGTGGCGTAGTCGCGACCGCGGTAGCTGCGGTTGAGCGCGCGTGCCTCGTCGCCATCGACGATGCGCACCGTGATCTGCGCCGGCGC